>CAZUWC010000410.1:0-2077 GCA_964623935.1 uncultured Halobacteriales archaeon | reverse complement strand
ACACAGCAGTTCCTAGAGAGCGGCCGGGGGCTTTCTGGCTGGTCACCGATGCCGGTTCGTCTCTCGCACTGATTCGTCACAGTTGGGGGTAGGTTTATCAGGCTCAGTTGCGGTAGAATGAGGCAGGTATGTCGGACGAAAAACAGGACGACGGCCCGCCGGACAGGTCGCGGCGCCGTCTCCTCGGGTACGCGGGCCTGGCAGCACTCGCGGGGAGCGGTCTCGCCGGGGCGTGGGTCGCGACACAGTCCGGCGAGGACGCCGAACCCGACCCCGGGTCGCGGGGGACACCGGCACCGGTCGAGACGCCGACCGGGACGCCGACCGGGACGCCGGCCGAACCGGCCCCGGCGCGGGTCCGCCGGTACGCGCCCGACCTCTACTTCGGGCGCCTGGAGAAGTGGTTCCCGACGGACCCGCGGCTGTACACGGCCGAGCGGGAGGGCGAGACGGTCGTCGACGGGTTCACCGCCCTCCAGGGGTACACCGAGCGGTTCGCCGAGGCGGACGGCCCGCCCGACCCGACGGTGTTCTACCACGTGGTGACAGACGTGGTCGAGGGCGTCGACGCGGTCCAGTACTGGCTGTACTCGGCGTTCGACCAGTTCACGGTCAACTTCCACTGGCACGACTGGGAACTCCTGCAGGTGTTCGTCGACAGCGAGACCGGCGAGCCACTCCTGCTCTCGGCGAGTGCCCACTCGCGGAAGGTCCCCAACAACGAGTTCGGCGACCCCGAGGGGGACCGCCGGCCGGGAATCCTCTCGGAGGTGGGCTCCCATTCGAGTGCGAGCGAGGTCAACGACGTGGTGCCGAGTTTCGAGCGGGTCGACACCGACCAGTGGCACTCCGACGTGACCAACAACCTGGTGGACGTCGTGGAGGGGGTGACCGCCCCCTTCGCCTACGGACTGCCCCGCGACGAGGGGGCCCGGCTCCCGTTCGTGATGCCCGAACTCGACGGTGACACCCTCGATCAGCACCCCTCGCTGTCGCTCGACCGCGAGGCCTTCGTCGACGAGTCGGTGACGGTCGAGGGCTGGCGCGGACTGCCCCGGCCGCCGTCGGAGCTGCCGCTCAGGGAGTCCGGACTGGTGTTGGCCCACCCGGAGAGTTCCAGGGACGCCGACGTGACCTACCGGCTCGAAGCCATCGAGGACCTGGCCGACGAGATCGATCCCTCCTGGCGGGAGGAGACCGACGCCGACGGGACCGGAAAGCCCGACAAATTCTACGGGCCGCAGCTGTCCTTCGAGTTCGCAATCCCGGGATTCGTCGAGGACCGCTTCGCCGACCACATCACCACGGTCGGCACCCCCTGGGAACAGGACCGGTTCGACGACCCGCTCGACGACATCACCGACCCCGCACACCGCGAACTGCTCGGCGCGAACGCGCCCGGGGGGTTACTGGATCGAGTCGTCGGTCGCGTCCGCCAACTCCGGTCGGGCGCCGAGGGGACGCTCGACGGCGCGACGGAGGCGACCCGGGAGGTCCTCGGTGACCGGATCGCCGTCTCGCGGTCGCCGCTGCCGGCCGAGGCCGCCGTCCAGTTGGCCAGCGAGGACCCCGACGCGACGGTGACCCGGTCGGGAGTGTTCGAGTTCCTTGAGGTGAGCCAGGGCGACCACCGGCTCGTGGTAGCCGGGCCGGGCGTCGCGCCCCTCGCCGAACGGTTCCGCCACGACGGGGGGCTCGTCCGGGCCGGAGCGGACGGGGACCTGACGGTCGTCGCACGCGAGGACGCCGCCTGGGTCCGTGGCGACGGGCGGGAGGCGACCGGCGTCGAGCGCGTCCGCGTCGTCGAAGACTACGCAGGGGTCGTCTACGACGGCCGGCCGGTCGAGGCGGACCGCTTCGCCGTGGCCGTCCACCGCGAGGGGACCTACACTGTCGAAATCGAGGACGAGGACGGCCGGCCCGGCGCCTACAGGGTCGGCCCGGCTGACTTCGAGAAAGCGGGCCGGGTGCCCGGCCCCGTCGAGACCGGCAAGGCGTCGCTCGTCCGCGAACTCGTCGACCGCCTCGCCGACCTACTGGACCTGGCACGGTCGCTCGACGACCAGACCGAGGAGGA
>CAZUWC010000409.1:0-2083 GCA_964623935.1 uncultured Halobacteriales archaeon | reverse complement strand
TTTTCGTCATGGTTGATACGTTCGAGAATTCATGATGATAAAACTTGAGGAGGAGTTATCAACGGTGATATTGGGTGGACGGACAGCGGGCAAGCCCGGCGAGAATCAGACGTTCGTTCCGTCCGCGAGCGTGTCGTACTCCTCGTCGAAGGACTCGACGGTGGCCGCCAGCACGGCGAGGGCGACGGGGCCGACGAAGAGGCCGACCATCCCGATGGCGTAGACGCCGCCGAAGACGCCGACGAGCACGACCCCGGGGTTGAGGTGGGCCCCGCGGTCGATGAGAATCGGGCGGGCGTAGTTGTCGATCAGACTGACCACCACCGCCCCGTAGAGGAACAGGAACACGCCCCACCGGACCCGACCGATGGCAACGAGGTACGCGGCGGCAGGTGCCCACACGAGGAAGGCGCCGATCAGCGGCAACAGCGCGAGGACGACCATCACGAACGTCCAGAAGACGACGTTCGGGACGCCCGCCAGGCCGAGGCCGACGCCGCCGACGATTCCCTGCGCGATGGCCACGAGCAGGTGCCCGACGATGACGCCCCACGCGGTCCGGTCGATCCGGTCGAAGAGCCGGTCACAGACGACGTTGGACATCGGTGCGACCTCGACCAGCCACGCGACGAACGCCCGGCCGTCTCTGAGGAGGTAGTAGACCAGAAACAGCGCGAGCAGGAGGCCGACGGTCACGCGCGACCCGACCGAGACGATCTCCGTCACGTTGCCGAACAGCACCGAGCGCAGTTCTGTCCCGAGGGTGCTGACCGACGCCGAGACGTCGACTTCCTGGCCGGTGAGCGCATAGACCGTCGACTCGATCTCGGCCGTCTGCAGGCCCACCTCCCCGCGTGCCAGTGCCGAGAGGTCACGGATGAGCACCAGCAGGATGTAGCCGACCGGCACGAGCACGGCGACCAGCGCGCCGGCGATGACGGCGAGGGGTGCCCACCGCCGTCCCAGCCGCGGGCGGAGTCGTTCTTGGACTGGGAACAGCACGTACGCGACGACGACCGCCAGCAGGACGTACTGCAGGAAGGGCAACACGACCAGCAGGCTGACGACTCCCGAGAAGAAGAGGAGCGCCACCAGGAAGCCCTGTTCCTTGTTCACGGGGCCAGTACGCCCCCGGCGGTATTCAACATTCGGGGCTTTTCGCTTCGCCGTCCCGGACCGCCCTCGTCACGTCCGGCGGCTTTTTCCGTGGGCCCGCTCGTGGAGGCCATTCTGGCGATGGGTTGGCGGTCATGTCCAGCGGTGATTTCGAAAGCAGAGTTACGGCGACCACAGCCTCTATTGCTCTGGAAATCAAAGGTTACACAGATGGCAACCCAGACAAGCTACCCAAACGAGCCTCGCGGCCTTGCGGTGTCGGTCGGACAGATGTTTGGGTTCTGGGTTCTGGGACTCGTTAGTGCGGCCATTACTGCACTGGTGATCGGTGCTCCGTTCATTCTGTTTATCGAGATGCCGTACATGGACATCGCACTCGTTGGTACGACCTTCGCACTCTCGGTCAGTGCGGCACAGAGGTTCCGCGAAACCGCGTGGGGCGAAGCGGATACTGGCGGTGATACCGCCGCACTGATCGAGGAGTCTCTCTCGACAGTGTCACTCCGAGTACTCTTGCTGTTCACCATCGCGGTCGTCTACATCTACAGTCTGATACTCTCTGGTTCGATGGTTGGTCTCCTCACCGGCGGTGTCGTAACGATAAGCCTGATTTACCCGCCGCTCGATTATGCAGTTCTCAAGCGAATCGGAATCTCCCCGGCAGTACTCCCCGCCGTCGCCGTGGTGATATTGCTCGTCCTCACGGAACAGCGTGAATACCTCCCTTCAGTCGGTGTTCCGTTTGTCCCTGACCGGTTCCTCTACGGCCGAACGGTGCTGTAACAATTCCACACTGCAGTTGCTGTGGCGCCCAGTCCACCGACGGCTCGCAGGAATGTGGGATTGTTGCCCGGTTGCGGCACTCCTACGTCCAGTGGAGAATAGAAGACCATCGTCAAGAATACCGTCCCGATGAGAATGCCTATTGTTAATTCTATCACCATTTTCCCGACAAGTCCGATCACAG
>CAZUWC010000408.1:0-2099 GCA_964623935.1 uncultured Halobacteriales archaeon | reverse complement strand
GTCGAGAGGGCCGTCCCGAGGCTCTCCTCGTCCTCGACCAGACAGCCCATCGCGCCGCAGTTCTCGGCGAAGGCCGCAAAGCCCGGGTTGACGAGGTCCGTCTCCCAGACGTCCCAGCCGCCGTCGCGCTGTTCCTTGGAAATCTTGCCCAGTTCGTCGTCGTTCAGGAGGACGTGGGTGACGTCCATGTCGTACTTGACGAGCGTCGTCAGTTCGCTCATGTACTGGCCGAAGCCGCCGTCCGAGGAGACCGAGACGACGGGCCGGTCGGCCCACCGCGTGCCCGGTTCCCGGGTCGCGGCCCAGGCGCCGATGGCCGCCGGCAGCGCGTACCCGATCGACCCCAGGTAGCCCGACATGAGGAACGACTGGCCCTCGGCCTCGAAGTACCGCCCGAACGCGTAGGTGTTGTTGCCCACGTCGAGCGTGACGACAGCGTCGTCCGGAACGACGTCGGACATCTCCTCGAAGACGGTCGCGTAGTTGAGTCCACGCTCGGCAGGTTCCGCGCGCCGTGTCGCCTTCTCCTCGCGCCACATCGCCCACCGCTCGGCCAGTTCCTCGCGCTGGCTCTCGGCGGCCAGCGACTCGTCCTCGAGACGGTCCCCGAGACGGTCGAGCGCGACGCCGATGTCACCGAGCATGGGCACGTCGACAGCGTGGAACTTCCCCAGCGTCTGAGGGTCCCGGTCGACGTGGACGATGGGTTTGTACTCCGCGATGCCAGTGTGGTTCGAGAAACTCGCCCCGAAGACGACAAGCAGGTCCGACTCGTTCATGAAGTGGCTCGCGACGGGCGTGCCGCTCCGGCCCAGGACGCCCCCGGCGAGGGGATGGGAGTCCGGGACGGTGCCCTTCGCTTTGAACGTCGTCAGGACCGGACAGTCCAGCCGCTCGGCCAGGTCGATGACGCCCTCTGTGTGGAAGCGCGCGCCGTGGCCGACGACGATGACGGGCCGCTCGGCAGCGGTGAGGAGGTCGACGGCGTCCGCGAGGTCGTCCTCGGGCGGAGCGATAGAGCGGTTGGCCAACCGTCCCTCGGGCCCGCCGGCCGGGACGTCGGTGGCCCGCTGGGTCTGGATGTCGTCGGGGAGGATGAGGTGAGAGACGCCGTCTTCCAGAATGGCAGTCTTGGCGGCGCGGGTCGCGAGTTCGGCGTGCTGGCTGTCCGGGAGTGCGGTCGCCTCGAAGGCGGCGACGTCCCCGTATGCGGCCTCGAGGTCGACCTCCTGGAAGAAGTGGGTGTCGAGCACCTGGGACTCGACCTGGCCGGTCAGCGCGATGGCAGGCGCGCCCCCGAGGTTCGCATCCCAGAGGCCAGTGAGCATGTTCGTCGCGCCGGGGCCGGCGATGGAAAGACACGCCGCGGGCCGGCCGGTCAGTTTGCCGTACGCCGAGACGGCGAAGGAGGCGGCCCCCTCGTGGCGGACGCCGTAGTAGGACATCGTGCCGGACTCGGCCTGCCGGCGGACGGCCGCGGCCATCCCGAGGTTCGAGTGCCCGACAATGCCAAAGACCTGCCGGACATCCCAGTTCGCGAGCGTCTCGGCGATGACATCCGAGACGGTCCGCTCGTGGGTCTCTTCGGGTGGGAACCCGACGTAGACGCCGTCCTCGCGCTCCTCGACGGGATAGGTCTCGACACAGTCGTCGAACTCGCCGGGCGTCTCGCCTGAGAGGGGATAGAAGTCCCACCCGTGCCAGGGACACCGCAGGAGGCCGTCCTCGATGGTTCCCTCGCCGAGCGGGCCGCCCTGGTGGGGACAGGCGTTGTTCAGGGCGGCGTACTCGTCGTCGTAGTGGGTGACCGCGACAGTCGTGTCGCCACAGGTCGCCGCCGTGACCCGACCCTCGGGGAGTTCGCCGCGGTCGAGTGCCTTGTGCCAGACGAGACCGTCGTCCGCCCCGGTCGGTTCCGAACTCATGGATACGACATCGTGCCCGCTCCACCTAATGACCTGGTGAGGGTTCCGTAACCCCGAGCGACAGTTATTCCGGCTGCCAGCTCCGGAGCCGTCAGGTCGAACTCGTCGTCAGTCATAATATCAGGGCCAGCGATAGACGGGTGAGGCGGTTAATTCCACCCCACGTCCGGGTAA
>CAZUWC010000407.1:0-2103 GCA_964623935.1 uncultured Halobacteriales archaeon | reverse complement strand
ACGTATTTCACCAGCGCCTCGACCGCCTCGGTGACCACTTCGTCGGCGAGTCGGCCCTGCCAGTGATCGATATCATCGTCCGAGATCGACTGCACGGCCCACGGTATGACGTGGCTGTCTTCCGGCGTTCCACCGCGGACCCAATCCTCGCTATCGAGTTCGATCAGTCCGTCCATCCACGTCCGTGACGTCAGTGAGAGTGCGATGTACTGCTCGCCGTGAAACGGCTGCCCCTCGTGATTGACGACGATCAGCCAGGGCCTGGCCGCCTCGTCACCCTTGTAGGGGTCGGCACCGTACACGACGTCTCCCGGCTCGAAAATCGCCGATCCGTCAGCGCTCATTCCTCGCCTTGAACGCTGGGGTGTGATTCTGCGGGTGCGTGTTCTCGCCACTCCTCGCGATCCTCCTCACCGAACTGTTCGTTGAACAGCGCAGTCGCCCGCGCGTAGCCATCGTGGTTCGCGAGTCGGCGCTCGTCGGCGGTGATCGCCCAGTATTTCCCCTTGTGTTCGACCAGCTCGCGGTTCTTCAGGCGAGTGAGTGCTGTACTGACGACCTCCTGGTCTATCCCGGTCCGACGGGCGACCTCCCGTGCCTCGAAGGCCCTGTCGTCGTTCGCCGCGAGGAAGCCGAGCACGCGGTCGGTCGCCGAGAGGTCGGCCAGTTCCTCCTCGCTCGCCTGCTCGAAGGTCTCGCGGTCGATCGACATTCCTCTCCGTTACTTGTGTGCGAGCTGTTATAGACGTTATTACTGCTCTCACTATCATTCGCTCCGGTCGTCAGCCGACTCGTCCGGTCGGCCTTCCCAGACGCCGGGTTCGACGAACGCCTCGGAACCCCGCGCGCGGTTGCGCTCGGCCAGGTGGCCCCACTCGGCCAGGCCGGCAGCGACCTCCTCAGCGTCCATCCCGACGACGTCCCCGAGCGCCTGCAGTTCCCGCGGCGCGCGCAGTTCGAGGTGGCTCCGCGGGTCGACACTCACCACGTAGGGCGCCCCGTAGTGGTCGAGTATCTCCCAGAGTTTCCGCAGGTCCCGCAGTGCCCGGACGCGCCTGCCACCCTCGCGGTGGAGTACCGGCCGCAGCGAGACCTCGACGCGGACGCCGTGCTCGCCTGCCTCGCGTGCCAGGACGTGGTTGAAATCGCCATCGCCGGCCATCGGGTGTGCGAGGACGTCCACCGCGGCCTGTTCGACGGCGAAGCGGTTCATCGCGGGATCGCCGCCGTGGACGGCCACGACGGTCGCGTCCTCGCGGTGGCTGCCGACGAACCCGCTCGCCTGCGAGGGATCTGAGGCGCGGACCTCCACGCCCGTGACGACGTCGATGTCGTACTCCTCCCGGATCGTCTCGGGGTCGTAGCTGGCCGGTTCGTCGCCGTGGTTGCGGACGACGACCCCCTCGTACCCGTACTCGCTGGCGGTCAGGGCCAGCCGGGCGACCGT
Source organism: uncultured Halobacteriales archaeon (assembly GCA_964623935.1). GTDB lineage: Archaea > Halobacteriota > Halobacteria > Halobacteriales > Haloarculaceae > SW-9-67-25. The sequence continues at coordinate 656 of CAZUWC010000407.1, read as the reverse complement.
ACTCGCCCCGTCGGGGTGGGCGTGAACTCCCTCGTACATCACAGCCCCTCGAAGAGGTCGCGGGCGTTCTCGATTGCCGTCTCGCGCTTGGCGGGGTAAGCCTCGACCTTCGCCCGGAACGTGATGCCGTCACCCAGTCTGACCTCGCCGTTGAACGCGGCCTGCTTGTCGAAGGTCAGAAACAGGCTACAGTTCTCGTCGACGCGCTCGTCGAGTTCCGAGTGGATACGCTCGAACTCCTCGGCCGGGAGGTCGGCCACCCGCTCCAGCACCGCCCGGACCTCGTCGGCGTTCTCGACGCGGGCCGAGAGGACGAGAATCCGGTCGCCGTGGTGGCCCTCGGACTCGGCGCGGTCGACCGGGAACTCCTCGGGCAGGAACGTCCGCAGTGCGTCCTCGACCCGCTTGTCGTCCTCCGTGACGAAACAGAACGCGCGGAGGTCGACGTAGTGGAGCGGGACCGAGGGCATCCGCTACTCGGCCGGTTCGAGGTTGTCCTCGGGGACGCCCTGCTCTTTGCCGTCCTCGAAGTCCACGGTGTAGTTGGCGTCGCCGAACATCGTCTCCATCACCTGCGCGACGGTCCCCTCCTGGCCGTCGTACTCGCTGTGTTTGTCGTGCAGGACGACGGTGTCGCCTTCCTCGAAGGTCATACC
>CAZUWC010000406.1:0-2116 GCA_964623935.1 uncultured Halobacteriales archaeon | reverse complement strand
CCGTCGGCGGTCGGGAACGCCCGGTAGGGGACGATGTTGGGGTGGCCACTCCCCATCCGCTCCGGCGGGTCGCCCGTCGCAAAGTAGTACGAGGCCATGTAGGTCTGGAGGGCGACGATGCTGTCGAAGAGGCTGACGTCGATGTACTCGCCCCCGCCGCCCGAGAGTTCCCGGTCGAGCAACGCCGCGAGGATGGACTGGGTGGCGTACATCCCCGCGACGATGTCGGCGATGGCGACCCCGACCCGGACCGGGGGGCGGCCGGGTTCGCCGGTGATGGACATCATGCCGCCCTCGGCCTGCATCAGGAGGTCGTAGGCCGGGCGGTCGCTGTATGGGCCGTCCTGGCCGTACCCCGAGATGGAACAGTAGACCAGCCCCGGATTCTCCTCGCGCAGGTCCTCGTAACCCAGCCCCCACTCGTCCATCTTGCCCACGCGGAAGTTCTCGACGAGGACGTCCGCCTCGACGGCCAGTTCGCGGAAGAGTTCGCGGCCGCGTTCGCTCGCGAGGTTCAGCGTCACCGAGCGCTTGTTGCGGTTGATGCTCAGGTAGTAGGCCGACTCCCCGGAGTCGCCGTACGTGGGCGGGGTCCACCCGCGGGTCTGGTCGCCGCCGTCGGGGCGTTCGACCTTGACCACCTCGGCGCCCAGGTCCCCCAGTTGCATCGTACAGAACGGCCCCGAGAGCACCCGCGAGGCGTCCAGCACGCTGACCCCGTCCAGGGGCGTGTTCGGGTTCGCGTTCGGGGTCATGGTACTACTGGTAGGCGGGGATGCCGGTCAGTTCCTCGCCGAGGACGAGGCTGTGGATGTCGTGGGTCCCCTCGTAGGTGTAGACGGTCTCGAAGTTGGCCATGTGGCGCATCGGCGAGTAGTCGGCGGTGATGCCGTTCCCGCCGAGGATTTCGCGGGCGATGCGCGACTGGTCGCGGGCCATCCGGACGTTGTTGCGTTTGGCCAGCGAGACCTGTTGGGGGGTCAGGCCGCCGCTCTCCTTCAGGTCGGCCAGGCGGTGTGCCAAAAGCTCCGCGAGGGTGATCTGGGTGGCCATCTCCGCGAACTTCTCCTGCTGGAGCTGGAAGCCCGCGATGGGCTGGCCGAACTGTTCGCGCCCCTGGGCGTACTCGAGGGCCGTCTCGAAGCAGTCCTTCGCCGCGCCGACCGCACCCCAGGCGATGCCATACCGGGCCTGGGTCAGACACGACAGCGGCCCCTTCATCCCCTCGACGCCCGGCAGGACGTTCTCCCCGGGGACGTAGACGTCGGCCAGGTCGACCTCGCCGGTGATGGAGGCTCGCAGGGAGAGTTTCTCGTCGATCTCGTTGGTGGTGACGCCGTCGCGGTCGGTCTCGACCAGAAAGCCCCGGACGGTCCCGTCGTCGCCCTGGTCGCGTGCCCAGACGAGGGCCACGTCCGCGATGGGGGAGTTGGTGATCCACGTCTTCGTCCCGTTGAGGACGTAGCCGTCGCCGTCGCGTTCCGCGCGGGTCTCCATGCCCGAGGGGTTCGAGCCGTGTTCGGGTTCGGTGAGGCCGAAACACCCGACTGCGTCGCCGGCCGCAAGCGGGGGCAGCCACTCGTCTTTCTGTCGTTCGGAGCCGTAGGCGTCGATGGGGTACATCACGAGCGCCCCCTGGACGGAGGCCATCGACCGGAGCCCCGAGTCACAGGCCTCCAGTTCGCCCAGCAACAGCCCGTAGGCCGTCTCGCTGACGTCGGGCAGGTCGCCGTACGAGAGGTTCGGCCCGTAGAAACCCAGGTCACCCATCTCGGGGATGAGGTCCGTGGGAAAGGTCCCGGCGAGCCAGTGGTCCGCGATGTCCGGCCGGACCTCCCGTTCGACGAACTCGCGGGCGGTCTCCCGGATGAGTCGCTCCTCCTGGGAGAGTGTCTCGGACAGGTCCACGAAATCCAGCATGCTAGCCCGGTGGTGGCGCCGCGGCAAAGACCTTTCTCTCGCTGTGTCCCTTTCCATCGTGACCCCCGTGACCGCCACGAAAGCTCCCGGCCGCTTTAGGAACCATCGTCTGTACCTCTGGCACGACTGCTGCGACCAGCCAGAAAGCCCCCGGCCGCTCTCTAGGAATCGTTGGTGTCGACCCTTGCGCGACTGC
>CAZUWC010000405.1:0-2120 GCA_964623935.1 uncultured Halobacteriales archaeon | reverse complement strand
TCGTCGCGCTGGCCGCCGGCGGCCTCGGGTACGTCCTCTCGGCCGACCCGATACTTGCCCTCGCGCTGGTCCTCGTCTACGGTGTCGCGACGTGGCTGGTCGTCACCCACTACGACGCCCTGCCGGAAGGCGTCCGCGGCGGGGCCGACTGGGACGTCGCGAAGTGGAACGGCGTGTGGATCGGTACGCTCACATTCGGTGGGTTCGGGACGCTGTACCCCACCGGCGTTCCGCTGGACGTTGGCTTCGCGCTGGCACTCGTCGTCTACGGCGTCTCCGCCCTCGGGTACTTCGTCGCCGTCGCACAGCTGACCGCTGCGCACAACGGCGGTACCGAGACCGAGTCGTCGGTCGACAGCGGGGCCGCCCACGCGCAGTGAGCGACTCTTCGATAGCCACCCAACAGAGGGGCACACGAATGTGTGGCCCGGACACACCGGAAACAGACCACGTGCGGGAAACGGCGAGCGAAGCGAGCCGTTAGGGGAGGTCCACCTCGACGCCTTCCTGGATGCTGGCGGCCTTGACGGCGTTGTAGAGCAACATCGTGATGGTCATCGGGCCGACGCCGCCGGGGACGGGCGTGATGACGTCGGCTTTCTCCTTGGCGGACTCGAACTCCACGTCGCCGACGAGTTCGTAGCCCTTCTCGGTGTCCGCGTCGACGCGGTTGACCCCGACGTCGATGACGACGACGCCCTCCGAGAGCATCGACCCGTCGATCATCTCGGGGACACCCGTGGCGGCGATGACGATGTCGGCCTCGCGGGTCTTCGCGGCGAGGTCCTCGGTCCGGGAGTGACAGACCGTCGTGGTGGCGTTGCCGCCGGGTGCCTTCTGGATGAGCAGGTTGGCCATCGGCTTGCCGACGATGTCCGAGCGGCCGACGATGACGGCGTCTTTCCCCTCGGTGTCGACGTCGGCGGCTTCGAGCAGTTTCTGGACGCCGTGGGGCGTCGCTGGCTTGTAGCGGGACTCGCCGGCGACCAGACGGCCGACGTTCTCGGGGTGGAAGCCGTCGACGTCCTTGATTGGGTCGACGCTCCGGAGTACCTCCCGGTCGTCGACGTGGTCGGGGACGGGCATCTGGACGAGGAAGCCGTGGACCTCGGGGTCGGCGTTGAGGTCCTCGATGGCGTCGAACAGCTCCGACGCGGGCGCGTCGGCGTCGAGTTCGCGGTGGATGCCGTTGATGCCGATCTCCTCGCAGGCGCGCTGTTTCATCGAGACGTACGTCTCGCTGGCCGGGTCCTCGGTCATCAGGACGGTTGCGAGCCCGGGCGTCACGCCCGCGTCGGCGAGCGTCTCGATGCGGCCCTCGAGTTCGCCGCGGATGCGGTCGCCGACCGCGTTGCCGTCGAGGACGTGCGTCACGCCCGAACACCTCGGCCGCTGCAATCACAGTTCATAGTCGGAGGCACTCGGAGCGGGGATATGAAATCGTCGGGTTCCCCGGCGAGAGTGGGATACCGCCCTGGGGTTCCACAACTGGTAAAATTCCAGTCATGTGTAGCCGGCCCGGCGGATGGTCGCGGTGACCGCGGGGTCGACCGACGGCATGACAGGAAGTGGGAAAGACCTAACTTCGCAGTCTCCAAGAACCTGCACGGACAGTCGCGTCCACGGGACGACCGGAGTGGGCGCGACGCCTCACAGACCATGCCACTCACCTCACGCTCGAAACCGAAAGACGGCGCCGTACAGTTGCTCGAGAGCCCGCGGTTCGAACTGATGCCCTTCGACAGCTTCGGCGAACAGATGGACCACCTCCCCGACGGGGCCGAAATCACCATCACCGCCTCCCCGACGCTGGGGCTCGACGCCACCATCGAGTGGTCCGAGAAGGCGGCGAAGGAGGGCTACGAGATCATCCCGCACATCGCGGCCCGGTACGTCGAGGACGCCGACCACCTCGACGAGGTCGCGACCCGCATGAAGGACGTCGGCATCTCCGATATCTTCGTGCCCGGCGGCGACCGCGAGGAGCCCGTCGGCGAGTACGAGTCCGCCCACGAACTGCTGGTCGCGCTGGACGAACTGGGCCACGAGTTCGAGGAGGTCGGCATCACCGGCTACCCCGAGGGCCACGACTTCCTCAGCGAGGAGACGCTGGCCGAGGC
>CAZUWC010000404.1:0-2132 GCA_964623935.1 uncultured Halobacteriales archaeon | reverse complement strand
TTCAGTCGCCGGCCTCGCCCTGTTCCACGGCTCGCGCAACGCGCTCGCCGTTCCACTTCGAGGCCGTCTCCCTCACTTCGTTCAGTCGCCGGCCTCGCCCTTCTCAATCGGGGCACCGACGAGGTTGCCCCACTCGGTCCAGGAACCGTCGTAGTTGATAGCGTCGTCGTAACCGAGGAGTTCGTGGAGCGCGAACCACGCGACGGAGGAGCGCTCGCCGATCCGGCAGTAGGCGACGGTCGTGCCCTCGCCGTCGATGCCCTGCTCGGCGTAGAGTTCGCTCAGCTCGTCGAAGTCCTTGAACGTGCCGTCCTCGTTGGTGACCGCGGCCCAAGAGATGTTCTGTGCGCCCGGGATGTGGCCGCCACGCTGGGCGGTCTCCTGCAGGCCCGGCGGGGCGAGAATCTCGCCGCTGAACTCCTCTGGCGAGCGGACGTCCACCAGCGGGAGACCCCGCTCGATGGCGTTCTCGACATCCTCGCGGTACGCGCGGATACTCTCGCGCGGGCCGGAGGCGTCGTAGTCGACCTCGGGGAAGCCCGGGACCTCGTCGGTCAGCGAGTAGTCGTTCTCGACCCAGTAGTCGCGGCCGCCGTCCAGCAGGCGGACGTCGTCGTGGCCGTAGTACTTGAACTGCCAGTACGTGTAGGCCGCGAACCAGTTGGAGTTGTCGCCGTACAGGACGACCGTCGAGTCGTCGCTGATGCCCGCCCCGCTCATCGTCGCCTCGAAGTCCTCCTTCTTGAGGATGTCACGCTGGGTCTGGTCCTGCAGGTCCGTCTCCCAGTTGAACCCGATGGCGCCGGGTGCGTGGCTCTCGTCGTACAGTTCGGTGTCGACGTCGACCTCGACCAGCCGGTGGCCCGGGTCGTCGCTCTGGAACTCGTCCAGTCGGTCCTCGACCCAGTCCGCCGAGACGAGGACGTCGTTTGCGTAGTCGCTCATGGTACGCCGAACCGTAAGTCTACCACACGTATATCCCTCCCTATCTCGGCATGTCCCGCCACTCCTCTCCCTTCGCGGCAGATTCTACCCCTTCTCTTCTCGTCGTTCCCTTGACATCCAGTCACGTGGGGAGATTGCCCGGCCCACATCGGACCCGGACGCCGGTGTCGACCGGCCCAACGTGTCGGTCATTTTTACCGATACCTTCGACCGTGCGAGACGAACATCTTCAAACGGTGGGGGGCCCAAGCCCCGTCGATGCCCGACATCGTCGTCCCGGATTCGTGGCTGGCCGCGAACCTCGATTCGGTCCGCGTCGTGGACGTCCGCGACGCCTGGGAGTTCGGCGGGATCGGTCACGTCCCCGGCGCGGTCAACGTTCCCTTCGAGGCCTTCCGTGCCGAGGAACACGCCGCCGAGGCCGATGGTGAGGACGGGACCGACGGCGAGTCCGACGGCGGCGAGGGGATGTTACCCGGCGAGGAGGTCTTCGCCGGACTCGTGGGGGAGGCCGGCATCAGCCGCGAGGACCGCGTCGTCGCCTACGACGACCACCACGGCGTCTTCGCCGCGCGCTTTCTCGTGACGGCCGAACTGTACGGCCACCCGCGCGACCGGTTGCACCTGCTCGATGGCGACTTCAGCGCCTGGCAACGCGAACACGAGACGTCGACCGACGCGCCCGACCCGGCCCCGACCGACTACGAGATTCGCAGGCCCGCGGAGACGCCGCTGGTCGACGCCGACGCCGTCGCCGCGGCCATCGACGACGCCGGGACTGTGATCGTCGACACGCGCGAGGACTGGGAGTTCGCCGAATCGCACATCCCCGGGGCGATCAGACTGGACTGGCGCGAACTCGTCGACGACGAGACCCGTGCGCTCGAACCGCGCGCGGAGATGGAGCGACTCCTCGAGGAGCGGGGCATCACCCGCGAGAAGCGCGTCCTGCTGTACTGCAACACTGCCCGCCGGATCAGCCACACGTACGTCGTCCTCCGGCACCTCGACTATCCGGACCTCGCCTTCTACGAGGGGAGCCTCACGGAGTGGGAGGCCGCCGGGCGCCCCGTCGAGTCCGGTTGACGGACCGGTGGCGAAACGCTTTACTCCGTCTCGGGTGGATGAGGATATGCGGGACCGTGGGGTAGCTTGGTATCCTTCGGGCCTTGGGTGCCCGCCACCGC
>CAZUWC010000403.1:0-2143 GCA_964623935.1 uncultured Halobacteriales archaeon | reverse complement strand
GCGCGCTGGCCCGCGAGGAGTTCCGGGGCGCCCACTGGCGGGCCGAACACCAGGAACGCAAGGACGACGAGTGGCTCAAACACACGATGCTCCAGTGGTCGGACGGGACGCCCGAACTCTACTACGTGCCCGTCATCCTCGAGGGCGACGAAGAGACCTACGAGCCCAAAGAGCGCAGCTACTGACCGCGACTGCGATCTCTGGTCCGGGAGTACTACCGAAGTCACCGGTACGTGTCACTACCGGGCGTAGAAATGGAAAGTGGGTGGGTGGTGGGGGGTGGCACAGGCACCTTGCGGTGCCGTACTGGGCATTCATCCGGCCAGGGTAATAAAAGTACTGGCCACAATATCAAATAAGATAATCAGAGGGGTACGAACGGGGCCGGCTGGACGGGTTCGAATCCTCGTGACGATGTAGCCACTCGCGAATTTGCTCGTGGCAAAATGCGTGGGACCGGATTCGAACCGGATGAAGACATTCCGGGCGTGCGGCGCTCCGCGCCGTTCCGGGCTGTGACTTCCAGGGTTCGAATCCTCGTGACGATGTAGCCACTCGCGAATTTGCTCGTGGCAAAATGCGTGGGACCGGATTCGAACCGGCGGACCCCTACGGGACAGCGCCCTCAACGCTGCGCCGTTGGCCTGGCTTGGCTACCCACGCACGCGTCCACAACTACCTGACGGTCCGATAAAAACACTTCCGTTTGTCTCCGTCCACGCGCTGTGATTGCTCCGTGATTCCGAGTGGATGTCCCCGTTACAGGATTCCCTCGGATTGCAACTCCGCGGCGACGGTCCGCGAGGCGTCGACCAGTCCGTCGAGTTCCGCCTCGGTCGTCTGGTAGGAAATGGCTCCCATGTGCCCCGGCAGGAAGTAGTACCCGTGGGCGAGCAGGCGGCGGTGGAACTCGTGGAGCGCCTCGCGGTTGGTCTCGGTTTCGGCGGTCCCAACCGTCTCGAGTGGCCCCTCGGGCTGGAAGTGCGTGAGAAAGAGTGAACTCGTCCCCAGTGTCGTCGTCTCGATCCCCAACTCCTCGAAGACCGCCGCCAGTTCGGACCGGACGCGCTCGGCCTGGGACTCGGTGTACTCGTAGACGGGTTCGGACTCGACGACATCCAGACTCGCCAGCCCGGCGGTGGCGGTCATGGGGTTCATCGAGAAGGTCCCCCCGCCCGCGAGCACTGGTCGGTCGGTCTCGACGTCGGGCCGGGCACCCTCGAAGAGGTCCGCCCGGCCGGCAAGCGCCCCGACAGGGAGGCCGCCGCCGAGGAACTTCCCCATCGTCGTCAGGTCGGGCGTGACGCCCACCCGGGCCTGGTAGCTCCCCGGCGAGACCCGGAAGCCGGTCACGACCTCGTCGAAGATCAACAGTGCGCCGTGGTCCTCGGTCGCGTCCCGGAGGAACTCCAGAAAGCCAGTCTCGCACTCGATGCCCCCGCCCGCGAGCAACATTGGCTCGATGAGGATGGCCGCGACCTCGTCGCCGTGCTCGGAGAGGAGCCCCTTGACTGCTTCGCGGTCGTTGACCGGGAACGAGTGGACGTGCTCGGCGGCGCCGGGCGGGAGTCCGACCGTCTCGGGTTCGTCGAAGGGCGCGTGGATCGAGGCCGAGAGGTCGGTGTTGCCCCCGTGCCAGCCCCCCTCGGCCTTCAGGAGACGGGAGCCGCCGGTGGCCGCCCGGGCGAGCCTGACGGCGTACATCGTCGCTTCGGTTCCCGAGGAGCAAAACCGCACGCGCTCGGCCGAGGGGACGTACTCCCCGACGCGCCGGCCCAGTTCGAGGGCCTTCTCGTTGACCGCGCCGTAGTGGAGGCCCTGTTCGGCCTGGTCGCGTACGGCCGCCACCACCTCGGGGTGGGCGTGGCCCAGCACGCTCGTGATGTGGTTCATCCAGAAGTCGACGTACTCGTTGCCGTCGGCGTCACGAATGTGGCTCCCCTCGGCTTCCGCGATGTAGAGTGGATGGGGGTCGGCGTACCTGATGTTGTGCGAGACGCCGCCGGGGAAGACGTCGAGGGCGGACTCGTGGAGTCGTCTGCTCTGTTCGGCGCCGTGCGGGAGGTCGTATTCGTCGGTCATGCCCGTGGGTGCCCGACGTTGGACCTGCTCGGGCATTATACTACCCCCTCGCATGGTCGGT
>CAZUWC010000402.1:0-2159 GCA_964623935.1 uncultured Halobacteriales archaeon | reverse complement strand
CTCACGGTGGCAGTCTACGGCGACGGCCGCGAGCGACTGGGCGCGCGTGCGAGCGAGCGCCTCGCCGAGGCGGGTCTGGACTGGGAGGTGCGGGAAATCGACGGCGAGCCCGCGCCGGCGGTCGTCGAACTGGCCGAACGCGAGGGGGTCGACCGGATCGTCCTCCCGGGTGGCGAGCGGAGTCCGATGGGGAAGATACAGCTGGACAGTGTCACGGAGTTCGTGCTCCTGAACGCCACGATGTCGGTCACGCTGATACGATGACGGGTGTCGGCGACTTCCCGACGCCGCCCCGCGAGTTCACCGACGCCGAGGGCCGCGACATCGTCGTCGACCGGGTCGGCGCCGACGCTCTCGAACCGCTCGTTGCGATGTACGTCGACTTCGATCCCGGGGACAGAGCACAGGGCATCCCACCGATCGGGGAGGGGGCGATCCGCGAGTGGCTCGAGGCACTGCTGGCCGCCGACAGTTTCAACGTCGTCGCCTGGCACGGCGACCGGGCGGTCGGCCACGCCACGCTCGTCCCCGACGCGGACGGCGACTACGAACTGGCTATCTTCGTCCTCGACGACTTCCAGGGGGCGCGCATCGGGACGGAACTGGTCCGGTCGCTGCTCGGGTGGGCACAGTCCGCGGGCGTCGAGGACGTCTGGCTGACCGTCGAACGCTGGAACGACCCCGCGATCAGGCTCTACGAGAAGGTGGGCTTCGAGACGACCGACGCCCAGAGTTTCGAGAGGGAGATGGCCATCCAGCTCTAGACCGAGAGAACGGGCTGGCTCGCGTACTCGAGGACGTACAGCGCCGCCTTCCCGAGCGTCGCGTCCGGGTCGGTGGTCGGCCCCTCGCGGGGCACGACCAGGAAGTCGACGCCGAGTTCCTCGGCCGAGTCGAGGATGACGCTCCCCGGGGTCTGGGAGAGGCGGCCCGGCGAGAAACCCGCGGCAGATGACGTGGAGAGGGACACCCCCGCGGGGAGGTGCTCGCGGACGTCGTCGGCGAACGCGCGGTGGTGTTCGGCGACCGACTCGGCGGTCACGTCGCCGGTGTCCAGCCCGCGCACGACCGCCTCGTCGAGGACGTGTAGCAGGTGCAGGTCCGCGCCGTACCGCTGGGCGAGCGCGACGGCGTACTCGACGGCCGTCTCGGCCGCGTCGCTGCCGTCGACCGGCGCGAGCACGAGGTCGATCTCGACGTCCATTGGCCGGGAGTGGGCGCCCGCCGGGCAAAAAGCCGCCGAAACCGCGCGGCTTTTTACGGGGCCGTCCGACCTCCGCGTATGTTCGAGACGGTCGTCATCGCGACCGACGGCTCCGAGAGCGCCGGCCGGGCGGTCCGGATGGCGCTGGACCTCGCGGACCGCTTCGACGCCGCCGTCCACGCCCTCTACGTCGTCGACGCCGGCGAACTCCGCGCCTCGCCCGAGTCCGTCCGGGCGGACCTCGAGGACGCCCTCGAGGCGGCGGGCGGGGAGGCCCTCTCCGTCGTCGAGAGCGAGGCCGACGAGGCGGACGGCTTCGAGGTCGTCACCGCCGTCAGGGAGGGCGACCCGGCCGACGAGATCGTCGCCTACGCCCGGGAGGTCGACGCCGACGTCGTCGCGACCGGGACCCGCGGGCGCCACGGCGACCACGCGTTCCTGCTCGGCAGCGTCGCCGAAGCCGTCGTGCGCCGCTGTCCGGTCCCCGCCCTGACGGTCCGGCAGTTGAGCGAAGCGGAACGCGATGCGGACACGACCCGGTTCTGACCCGCGTACCGTCCGGCGAGTGGATCGGACGAGTGCCGGGGCGGTTCCGGGACCTTCTTTGGAGCCCGGCCGCTCGTGACGGTATGGACGACTGGCTCATCGACGACGACCGCCTCTCCATCGAGCGCAGGTCGGTCCTCCCGGGGGAGGGCTTCTTCCGGCCGGATTCCTTCGAGCGCGAGCAGGCCGAACGGGAGGTCGCGGCGGCACTGGCGGGCGCGGAGACGGTTGTCGTGGCCGACCCGGACGCGGACGGTCTCGCCTGCACGGCGCTGGTCCGGCGCGCACGCGGCGACGCCGCGCTCGTCCCCGCGGGCCCCCACGAGATACAGGAGGCCATTTCCTGGATCGCCGAGTACGCCGAGCCGGGCGCGGACGTGTTCGTCTGTGACCTCTGTCCCGACAGCAC
>CAZUWC010000401.1:0-2169 GCA_964623935.1 uncultured Halobacteriales archaeon | reverse complement strand
GTTCGGCGTACTCCTGCTGGGCGGCGTTGAGGTCGTCCTCGACGTCGTTGAGGTCGGACTGCAGCTCGCGTTTCTCGGTTTTGAGGTCCTCGACGACCTCCGTGATCGTCTCGCGGTTCGCCTCGGCCTTCTCGAGTTCGACCTCCAGATCTTCGATTTCGGCCTCCAGATCCGGAATCCGCGCCTCGGCCTCCTCGATTTCGGCCTCGGTCTCGCGCTGTTCGTTCGACCGGCGGCGTGCCTCGTCGAGCAGCCGGTCCTGGTCGCGCTGGAGGTCGTTCTTCTCGGCTTTGGCTGCCTCCAGGTCCGCCCGCTTCTCGTCGAGTTCCTCCTTGACTTCCTCGAACTGGGCGCCCACCTCGTCGATGCGCGCCTCCACCTCCGCCAGGTCCGTCTTCCGGTCCTCGATGTCCGCCACGACCGACGATTTGGCGACCTTCGCCTCCCGGATATCCGCTTCGAGGTCTTCGACGGTCTCCTGTTTGCTATCGACCTCGACGAAGGCCTCGCGGCGGTCGCTCTCGGCGGCCTCGATTTTCTCTTCCTGGCTCTCGATGCGGTCCTCGAGGCGGGCGATGTCGCCCTTGATCTCCTCGATTTCGCGTTTGATCGCCAGCTGTTCGTCCTCGCCCTTGCGCTCGATCTCCTGGTTCAGGTCCTCGAGGTCCGCCTCCAGGTCCATCAGCCGCCCCTGGCGCTCGTCGAGTTCCGCTTCCCGCTCCTGGAGGGTCCCCTCCAGGTCCTCGATGTCGGCCTCGACCTCGTCGAGTTCCTCGCGCTTGTCCGCGAGTTCGGCGGCCTTCCGGTAGCTCTCGTACTCGGCCTTCTGCTCGCGCAGCTCCTGGTACTCCAGGGCCTGCTCGCGTTCGTCCTCCAGCTGTTCGAGCCGGTCTTCCTTCTCCTCGACGCGCAACTCGGCCTCCTCGACGCGCTCCTCGACGACCTCGAGTTCCTCGAAGGCGTCCTCCTTCTTGGCGTCGAACTGGGCGACGCCGGCGATCTCGTCGATGATCTCCCGGCGGGCACGCGGGGTCATGTTGGTGATCTCGGTGACGTCGCCCTGCATCACGACGTTGTACCCCTCGGGCGTGATTCCGGCCTGCTCCAGGAGGTCCGTGATGTCACCGAGGTTGACCGAGCGGCCGTTGATGTAGTAGTAGGAGTAGTAGTTCTCCTCGGTCTCCTTGACGCGGCGTTTGATGGCGATCTCGTCGACATCGCCGACGTCCTCGGTGCCGGCGGCGGTGACGACCTGCTCGCGGTCGAGCGTGCCGTCGGCGTTGTCGAGGATGACCTCGACGCTGGCCTCGCGTTCCCCCTCGAAGGAGTCGCCCTCCTGGTGGCCGGGGTTGTAGATGAGGTCGGTCAGCTTCTCCGCGCGGATGCCCGAGGTGCGGGCCAGCCCCAACGCGAAGAGGATGGAGTCGATGATGTTGGACTTGCCCGACCCGTTCGGGCCGCTGACCGTCGTGAAGTCCTCGTAGAAGGGGATGCGGGTCTTCCGGCCGAAACTCTTGAAATCGTCAAGGACGAGCTCTTTGATGTGCATGGGGGTGCTCGCGGCGGAGACCCGGCGTCAGGCGACGATGATGTCCGACTCGGAGTCTTTGTCGTCTCCCTCGGGGGCCTCGGTGTTAGGTGCTTCGGCCGCCTCTTGCGATTCGCCCGCTTCCCCCGGCTCGGGCACCCGCATCTCGTTGTCGGTCTCGCTTTCCTCCCCGCCGCCCTCGTCGGTGCGCAGCTCCGGCACGAACCCGACCTCCTCGTCGACCGCGTCCTCGAGTTCGCGCAGTCGGACCTTGCACTCGACTAGTTCGTCGGTCAGGCCCTCGATTGAGGCCTGGAGTTCCGTGACCTGCGATTCGAGTTCGTCGACCCTGTTGGGACACATACGGTCGACCTCTCGTTCCGGACACATAAACGTACGTCAGACATCCATACCGATTCCGATACGTTTGCGCGTCCCAGCCGTCGTGCCATCGTGTCCCGCAGACGGGCGATCTGTCCTCGCAACGGCAATATAATGATCTGGAAACGAAACGGTGGTTCGGGTCGGAACGAGTCGTCGGTGGGTGGCTATCGGGGGGCTCGGCTCGAGCGCTCTCTCAGACTCGTTGTGGTTGACTCTTGTGCGACCACTGCGACCGGCAAGAAAGCCCCCGGCCGCTC
>CAZUWC010000400.1:0-2174 GCA_964623935.1 uncultured Halobacteriales archaeon | reverse complement strand
CCGGCCCCGCCCAGCCCGCAGTAGACGCCCGAGATGAGGACGCCCGCGTACCGCACCTTCCGGACGCTCACGCCAGCAGTATCCAGCGTCTTGGGGTCCTCGCCGCTGGCCTGGAGGTGCTTGCCGAAGGTCGTCCGGTTGAGCAGGTACCACGAGAACGGCACCGCGAGCAACAGCAGGTAGACGGGCGGCGTCGCGCGGAACAGCGCCGGGCCGACCAGCGGGATCTCGACCAGCAGCGGGACCGCCACCGGGTCGAACGTGCCCACGCTGGGGCTGTTGACCGCCTCCCAGATGATGATGCTCCCGAAGGGGGCGAACCCGAGCGCGATCAGCCACACCGCCAGCCCCGCGATGATCTGGTCGGCCTTGAAGTCGATACAGACGACCGCAAAGAGGAGCGCGACGGCCGTGCTCGCCAGCACCGCGACCAGGAACGCCAGCACGAGTGCGCCCGTCGTCTCGCCGAGGAACCACAGCGCCGCGATGGCCGAAAAGGCCCCGACGATCAGCAACCCTTCGAGGCCGATGTTGATGACCCCGGACTTCTCCGCGAAGATGCCACCCATCCCCGCGAAGGCGATGGGCACCGTCAGACGGAGCGCCGACCGGACGTAGGAGGCGTCGAGCACCCCGATGATGCCCACGCCGAGTTCGCGCACGCCGGGCACGAGGACGACAGCGAAGAGCGCGAGGACGACAGCACCCCCGGCGACGCCCGCCCGGCGGTCGATTCCGACCGAGTCAGCCATCATCCTCACCCCCCTCCGTGCCGCCGTCGGCCGCGACCTCGGCCTCGCGGGAGCCGTAGCCGGCACGGGCCCCGACCATCCGGAAGAACTCGGGCATCGCGACGAAGAGGATGATGAACCCGCGCAGCACCTCGACGAGTTCGGGCGGCACCCCGAGCGCGAAGTCGATCTGGATGGCACCGCCCTTCATCGCGCCGAACAGCAGCGCGGCCGGGATTACCCCGAGCGGGTTGTTCGCAGCCAGGATGGAGACGGCGATGCCATCGAAACCCAGGGGCGGCATGCTGGTCTGCCAGCGGTAGAGGATCATCAGCACGTACATCGCGCCGGCGACGCCACCGAGCGCCCCGGAGAGGGTCATGCTGGTCACGATGTTGCGCTCGGCGTTGACGCCGCCGTACTCGGCGGCCTCGGGCGCGAGCCCGCTGGTCCGGAGGTCGTACCCGAGGACTGTCCGCTCGTAGAGCAGGTACACGAGCACTGCCATGGCGAGCGCGAAGACGAGCGCGACAACCGAAAAGCGGGTCCCGCTGATGGTCGGCGAGAGGCGGACGAACTCGGGGACCGGCGCGGTCTGGACGGCGTCCGTCGAGGGGTCGCCCAGGTGGTTGCGCACGAGGTAGAAGGCCACGCCCATCGCGACGAAGTTGAGCATGATCGTCGTGATGACCTCGTGGGCGTCGGCGTAGGCCTTCATCGCCCCCGGAATCGCACCGAAGAGGCCGCCGACGGCCGCCGCGACGAGCACCGCGAGCGGCACCGTCACGAGCGTCCCGAGAGCGGAGGCGGGCACCAGTGGGGCGAACCAGAGGAGGAACACCGCACTGCCCAGCGCACCCAGAACCATCTGTCCCTGCGTGCCGATGTTGAACAGGCCGGCCCGGAACGCCACGGCGACCGACAGCCCGGTAAAGAGGAGCAGCGTCGTCTCCTGGAGGGTCAGCCCGAGGTTCGTCGGCGACCCGAAGGCACCGTTGACGAGGGTCAGGTACACCTCGATGGGGTCGTAACAGAACGCCGACCCGCCGAGGACGAGCGCCGGTTCCCTGCAGGTCGCGACCGCACCCGAGAGGAAGACGATGACGCCGCCGCCGACCGCCGCGACGGCGATGGCCGCGAGGCTGATCGCCAGTCGCTCGAGGACCGTCGCGTCCACGAGCCGGTCGAGGTACCGTTCCAGTCGTGCCCTGTCCATGTTCACGCCACGCTCTCAGTCGTCCGTTCCCGCCCTGTCGGTCGCTCGCCTGGGCGTCCCCTCGTCCTCGCGTCCATCCCCGCCCTCGTACCCGTCGGGGGACTCGCCGGCCATCAGCAGGCCGACCTCCTCCTCGGTGACGGCGTCGGGGTCGACCACGTCCACGAACCGGCCGTCGTACATCACGGCCATCCGGTCGGCGAGGCGCTGGACCTCCTCCAGTTTCG
>CAZUWC010000399.1:0-2188 GCA_964623935.1 uncultured Halobacteriales archaeon | reverse complement strand
CTGGTGTCATCTGACGAGTGCTCCACTCTGAAGGTTACTCCCGATATCGCTTTAATTTTCACGCCGACACTCCCTTTATTTATGGTGGGTCGATGCACACTCCGTTCGATACCTTCCGTTTCCGGGTCATACTGTCGGCTATAAGCCCGTGAGCAGTTTCGCCCCACCCGGGGCGCGAAATCGCTCACGAAGTTATAGCCGACAGTATCAGTCCCCGCCAAGCAGCGACCGCAGCGACCGGGTGCGCGTCCCGCACTCGTCGCTGAACTCGCAGGGGGCACACTTGGCGTCGTTGTCGACCCGCGCCGGCGGGCCGTCGATGGCGTCGGCTGTCCGGACGGCCTCGCGGTAGGCGGCCTTCCGCCGGGTCGTGAGGGCCACCTCGCGGACGACACCGTGTGCGGGGTACTCCGCGAATGCACGCTCGACGGACGTCTCCTGCTCCCAGGCGAGGGCCTTCGCGGCGGCGACCAGCCGGACGCTCTGGGGGCGCCAGACGCCCTGGTCGGGCGGGTCGCCCGTGAACACCAGCGACACCGTGGGGTCGTCCGCGAGCAGTTTGTGCGCGACGCCGCGACACTCACGGCCGGCGAGGAGAACGTCCCGTTCGTCGGGGTCGACGAGGGCTCGCCAGTCCGTCTCGGCCAGGCGGGCTTTCGCGGCTCCCAGCCGCGAGCGGAACTGCGTGGGCGTGACCGCGATCGGGGCTTCCCGGAGACCTGCCTCGTCGGCCAGCAGGGACTCGTACCGGAAGGCGAGTTCGCGCCGGCGCTGGACGCGGTTGGGGGTCTCCTCGGCGGGCTGGCGGCGCCGGTAGTAGAGCTTGCGCGGGCAGTAGGCGGCGGTCTCGACGTCCCTGAACGCGTGCATGGGCCGGCCTGGCCGCGCCTTCGGGGATAAAATTCGGCCCGACGCGCTGGGCGTCATACTGCCGGCTATAACAACGTGAAGATATTCGACCCACCGGGAGGTCGAAATTGCTCACGGGCTTATAACCGGCAGTATCAGAACTCGACGTCGGTCTCGATGTCCTCGGCGGCCTCCTTGAGGCCGTCTTCCCGGGCGTCGGCGGTGAACTGGACGGCGATGTCCGCGTCGGTGAGTATCTCCTCGAACTCGGTCCGGAAGCGGTGGCTGACGAGGCGGGCCTCCCGCTGTGCCGCGACGACGCGCCTCGCGCGGGCCACCCGGTCGGGGTCGGCGTCCAGTTCGTCGGCGATTTCGGCGTCGCTGGCGTCCTCACGGTCACGGACCGTCTCGGCGTCCAGGGCCGGTTCCTCCTCCCGGACGAGGTGCAGATCCATCCGTGCCGCGAAGACTGCCTCGGGCGAGCAATCGAGTTCCGCGGCGATTTCCGCGTCGTCGTCGCCGTCGTAGAAGCGTGTGACGACCGTGGTCAGGGCAGTGTCGTCGAGGTCGGTCTCGAAGTCGAAGCGTTCGCGCATCCGGCCGACGACGTCGGCGAGGCGGTCGTCGACCGAGTCACCGGGGAGCAACGAGCCCCGTTGCTGGGCCTGGTGCTCGGTCACCGATTCCTCGTCGGCTACCTCCATGAAGATGTCCCGGAGCTGTTCCGTTTTCTCCTCCATCGCTTTTCGAGTCACACGTTTCGGACATAAAAAGGTGGTCCTGTCCAGTTCGGGCCGGCTCCGCCGCCGGTCCATCCAGTTTCGACGACGTAACCAGGTTTCCCTGGGTGAACTCCCGTCTTATGGGCTCGCCGGTCGTATGCCGCCCACGATGGTCGAAATCGACATCGAGTACTGCGTGCAGTGTGGGTTCCTCGACACTGCCGTCGAGACGCAACACGACCTGTTGACGACCTTCGGCCGGGACCTGGATGGGGTCCGGCTGGTGCCCGGCCACGGTGGGGTCTTCCGCGTCTCGGTCGACGGCGAGACGGTCTGGGACAGGGATGTTCACGGCGACGGCGTCGAGGCCGACCTCCTCGCCGAGACGGTCGAGGACCGGCTGGAAGAGAAATGACCGAACTGTCGGCGCTGGCGAGTGGCGTCGAGTGGGACCGGATGGCCGAGTGGAACGACACGTGGGCGCTGGCAGTCGTGTTCGGCCTCGCCTCGGTCCCCTGGACGTACGGCTTTGTCGCCGGGGACATTCCGCTGTGGCCCGCCTTCATCGCGTCGGCGACCTACTACGCCGCGGGCGAGGGGGTCCCGGCGCTGGCCCG
>CAZUWC010000398.1:0-2196 GCA_964623935.1 uncultured Halobacteriales archaeon | reverse complement strand
GAACGCCGTCGCCAACGGCGAAGTCGTGGCCGGACTGGCCAACCACTACTACGCGTTACGGATCAAGAACGCCCGGCAGAACGCGCCCGTAGACATCACGTTCACCACCAACGACGCCGGCGCGCTCATCAACACTTCGGGCGCGGAGATCGTCCGGGGTACCGACAACGAGGAACTGGCGGTGACCTTCATGCGGCATCTCCTCTCCTCGGAGGCCCAGGAGTTTTTCGCCACGACGACCTTCGCCTACCCGACTGTCCCGGAGGTCCCACCCGCCGGCGGCCTTCCCACTATCGAGGAACTGAACCCGCCGGATGTCGACCTCACGGAACTGGCCGACGTCGAACCGACACTCGAATTACTCAGGGAAACTGACGTCCTCTGATGGCAACGCCGGACGGCCGGACCTACCGCGGCGGATTCGGGCGGCTCCGCGAGTCGTTGCCCTCCCTGCTGTCTGCCGTCTCAGTTCTGCTCGCAGTGGTGTTGCTCTCGCCGGTGGCGTGGGTCCTGCTGCGTGCGGGTGAGGTCGAGTCCGGGCGCGCCGCCTCGCTGTTGCTCGATCCCGATACGCTCCAGATCGTGGTGAACTCGCTCCTTCTGGTGGGGGCCGTCACGGGCGGGTCGTTGCTCGTCGGCGTCCCGCTGGCCATCCTGACCGTCCAGACGGACCTCCCACTCCGGCGGTTCTGGACGGTTGTCGCCGCCCTGCCGCTGGTCATCCCGAGTTACATCGGCGCCTTCGCGTTCGTCTCCGCGTTCGGTCCACGGGGTGTCCTCCAGGGAATCCTCGCGCCACTGGGCGTCGAGCGGATTCCAGCGATGTTCGGCCTCCTGGGGACTGCCGTCGTGTTGACGCTGTTTACGTACCCCTACGTCTACATCACGACGCGGGCCGCCCTGCTCTCTTTCGACGGGACTGTCATCGAGGCCGCACGGACGCTCAACCACAGCCGCTGGGAGGCGTTCTGGCGCGTCACGCTCCCCCAGATAAAACCCGGCATCGCGGCCGGCGCCCTGCTGGTGGCGCTGTACACGCTCTCGGATTTCGGGACGCCACAGATCATGCGCTACGACGTGTTCACGCGGATGATCTTCGTCGAGTACTCCAACTTCAACCGCGGGTTCGCGGCACTGCTCTCGGTGCTGTTGCTCGTGCTGACTCTCGGGATCCTGGTCTGGGAGGCACAAATTAGCGCGAGCCGCGAGGGTGCCCACGTCTCCACGACGGGCCACCGGGCCGGGCGCGTCCAGTTGGGCAAGTGGACGATTCCAGCGCTCTTGTTCTGTGGGGGCGTGGCGTTCCTGGGGCTGGTCGTGCCCGTCGGCGTCCTGGTGATGTGGCTGTTTCGCCCCTCGCCGGGGTACGCCGCCGGGGGGTTCGAGTTCCAGTTCGTCTATGCCTGGAACTCGGTGTTCGTCGCGGGCGCCGCCGCCCTCGCCGCCGTCCTGGTCGCGTTGCCGATCGCCTACCTCTCGGCGCGCGGGGACTCGTGGTTCAGTTCGCTGCCCGAGCGGGCGACCTACGTCGGGTACGCGATGCCCGGGGTCGTGCTCGGCCTGTCGCTCGTGTTCCTGGGGCTGAAGTACGCCAGCGGGATCTACCGGACGCTCGGCCTGCTGGTGCTCGCCTACGTCGTGCGCTTCGTGCCACAGGCGGTCGGCACCCTGGAATCCTCGATTCTCCAGGTCGACCCCAAACACGTCGAGGCCGCGCGGTCGATGGGGGACGCCCCCTTGCGGTCCTTCCGGCGGGTCGTCCTCCCGCAGGTGACGCCGAGCGTCTTCGCCGGCGGGGCGCTGGTCTTCCTGACCACGATGAAGGAACTGCCCGCGACCCTCCTGCTCCGGCCGGCCGGATTCGAAACCTTCGTAACCTACATCTGGCAAGTACAGGAACAGGGCTACTACGGGCAGGCGGCCGTCCCGGCGCTGGTGCTGGTCGGGGTGTCGGCGCTGTCGATGCTCGTCATCCTGCGCGGGAGCAGGTACGATGTCACGTAACGAACCACCCGAACCCGAGCCGGTGTCCGAGCGCGCGGCGACCGACGCGACCGGCGAGTCCGTCCTCGAACTGGACGGCGTCACCCGGGAGTTCGGCCCCGAGACGGCCGTCGCCGACCTCTCGCTGTCCGTCCGCGAGGGCGAACTCCTCACCCTTCTGGGTCCCTCGGGCTGCGGGAAGACCACGACGCT
>CAZUWC010000397.1:0-2230 GCA_964623935.1 uncultured Halobacteriales archaeon | reverse complement strand
ATTCGACCCACCGGGGGGTCGAAATTGCTCACGGGCTTATAGCCGGCAGTATGACTCTCCTGCTCGCTTACCGATCAGCGCTCGGTTGGCTCCACCGGCTGGGGCTCGGTCTGTCGGAACGAGAATGAATGTGTTATAAGAGTCTCCCGTGCCGACGGATACGGTACAACAGATGAGCACAGGCACAGGCATCACGATGGCCTCGATGTCCACGTACGCCATCCTCGGGTGTGGGAGCGTGGGGCACGCGGTCGCGGAGGAACTCGTCGCGGAGGACAAGAACGTCCTCATACTCGACGTCGACGAGGGGCGCGTGGAGGCGTTGCGCGACCAGGACCTCGACGCCCACCACGCCGACATCAGGGAGGAAGCGGTGGCCGAGACGGTCGCCGACCACGACGTCATCCTGATTCTCTCCTCGGACGTCGACGCCAACGCCGCCGCGCTCGAACACATCCGGGAGTACGGCGAGGACCAGTTCGTCGTCGCGCGGGCCTCGGACCCGGTCTCGGCGGACGAACTCACGGATCTGGGCGCCGACGTCGTCATCAACCCTTCGGGGGTCATCGCCGACTCCGCGCTCCGGGCCTTAGAGACCGGCGAACTGGAGTACAAGGCCCGCCAGCTCGGCGAGGTCATCGACCGGACCGACGAGCGGATGGCCATCCGCGTCCACAGGAGTCCCGACCCCGACTCCATCGCCAGCGCGGCCGCGCTGCAGGCCATCGCCCGGAGCCGCGACGTCGAGGCCGACATCGTCTACGACGGCGAGATCGGCCACCAGGAGAACCGCGCGTTCGTCAACCTGCTGGGCATCGAACTGGTCTCCCGTGACGACACCGCTATCGAGGAGTACGACACCGTCGCCCTGGTCGACCACGCCAAGGCCGGCGAACCCGAGGCCGAACAGGGCGCCGACATCATTATCGACCACTACGAACACGAACACGACCACGACATCGCCTTCGCGGACATCCGACCCAACGTCTCCGCGACGTCGACCATCCTCACCAAGTACATCCAGGAACTCGACCTCGGACTGGACCAGGACGTCGCGACGGCGCTGCTGTATGGTATTCGCGCGGAAACGCTCGATTTCAAGCGCGACACCACGCCGGCGGACCTGACCGCCGCCGCTTACCTCTACCCCTTCGCGGACCACGACACGCTCGAACAGGTCGAGTCACCCTCCATGTCCCCGGAGACGCTGGACGTCCTCGCCGAGGCCATCCGCAACCGCGAGGTCGGGGGCTCGCATCTCGTCTCGAACGCGGGGTTCATCCGCGACCGCGACGCCCTCTCGCAGGCCGCACAGCACCTCCTGAACCTGGAGGGCATCACCACGACCGCCGTCTTCGCCATCGCCGACGACACCATCTACCTGGCGGCCCGGTCGAAGGACATCCGGATGGACATCGGGCGCGTCCTCAAGGAGGCCTTCGGGGAGATCGGCGAGACGGCCGGCCACTCGACGGACGCCAGCGTCGAGATCCCGCTGGGCATCTTCACCGGCATCGAGGTCAACGAGGACAACCGCCAGACCCTCCTGGAGTTGACCGAGGAGGCAGTCAAGACGAAACTGTTCGACGCGATGGGCGTCGAGAGCGGCGACGGAAACGGGAGTTAGGCAGCGGCCTCGCTCTCGTCGCTCTCGTCGCGCTGGATGCGTTCGACGATGTCGTTGACGATGACGACGTCACCGACCGCCTGGACCCACCGGTAGGGAACGATGACGCCCCGTGCCGAGGAGACGTCGGCGCCGAACAGTTCGGAGTTGAGTTCGTGCAGCGCCAGCCCCGTCACCTCCTCGGCGTCGAGGTTCAGGCGGAGGTCCTCGACCTGCCCGATGAAGACTCCGGTGTTCGTGTAGACTTCGCGCCCGACGAGCGACGTTATCTCCTGTGGAACGGAGTCGCGGTCCATGTTCGGGTCCTTGCGTGGTGGCCTCTTAACTGTGATGGGGACGTCTGACGCGCCGCGTAGCGTTTCCCGCTCGTGCGTCGCGTGGGCACACGGACGACGCCATTATATCGGACGATTCCATAGGGGTTACTATGAGTGACTCCCCGTCGGATGAGGTCGAAGAGATCCGCGAGAAGAAAGCAGAACAGTTGAAATCGCGCGTGGAGACGCCCGACGAACCGGTCCACGTCGAGAGCCGTGACCACCTCCAGGAGGTGGTCTCGTCGAACGACGTCGTCCTCGTGGACTTCTACGCCGACTGGTGTGG
>CAZUWC010000396.1:0-2233 GCA_964623935.1 uncultured Halobacteriales archaeon | reverse complement strand
GCCAGCACCGCCAGCAACACGAGCGCCGGCAGGATGCCGAAGTTGATGCCGAAGATGCCGGCCGCGCCGACGCCCATGACGATTCCGGCGGCGTCGATGACGTACCACTCGGGGTAGACCCACAGCGCGGCGCCGAGGGCGATTGCGGCGGCCCACGCGAGGATGTCGACTGTGGTGCCCGCGACTGGGACCGTGATCACCGGCGGGAACACAGCCCGGAAGACGAACAGCGAGATGTAGGCGCCGGCGAAGACGACGAACCCGCGGATGAGTCCCTCGACGTCGAGTTTGATCGCCGCGAGCATCAACCCCGTCACGACGAGGATTGCGACGACGTAGAGGACGCTGATCGTCGGATCGGAGGTGTCCTCGACGAACTGGTTGCCCCCGGCTTCCAGCGGAGCGGCGACGGCCAGCGCGCCCAACTGGACGATCACGAACACCAGAAGGATGCCAGCACTGGCGACGAGTGCCCGACTCCTGTCGTCCATGGTGAGTGCTCGTCGGTGAGGCGTTTCAGGGTTTCGACACCCGGAGCGTGTGGGCCTCCGGCGGGGTCGTTCGTGCTGCGCGGCCCGTCTACTCGCGTGCGTACAGCGGCGTCCCCACGAGTGGCGCCAGGCGGACGCCCTCTTCGGGCGAGACGGCGAGGTAGGGCCGTTCGACGGGGCCGAACACGTCCACGACCCGGCCGACCTCTGCGAGCGAGTCGTCGACCAGTTCGGTTCCGATATCGGGGGAGGCGTCGTCGGGCGAGCGGACGACCGCGACGCCCTGGGCGGTCCGCACCACCTCGCCGGCGCGTCTCATGCCCGTATCGCGGCGACGTAGGCCGCGACGGCCGCCAGGAGGTCGCTCTTGCTCGCGTCGTCGGCGCCCTGGACGAGCACCCGGCCGCGGGGTTCGAACTCCCGCGGGTAGGTCTTCTCGCGCTCGATGACCGCGTCGTAGCCCACCTGCTGGACGGCCTGGGCGATCTCGTCGACTGTCGGCTCCGCGACGGCCGCCTCCAGCGAGACGCGCCGCCCCTCCCCTCTGGTGCACTCGGCGTCCAGAAAGGCCGGCCAGATGACGTTCTCGACCATGTCCCCACTCGACGACCCCGGAACAAACCTCTTCCTCTTCCCGTCCGATCCGGACGACGGTGTGATCCCAGCGAGTGGGTCGCGCCGGACCGTCTCGATGAAAGGATTTTACTTGCCAGTGAGTGAATCCCCGGTATGACGCGCGACTACAGAGCCCTGCGTGACCCGAACGCGGAGTACACGATGCGGGACCTCTCTGCGGGGTCGATGGGGCTTTCGTCCGAGCGCGCGCCCGGCCCCCGCGACCTGGAGATCACTGACGTCCAGACGACGATGGTCGACGGCAACTTCCCGTGGACACTCGTCCGCGTCTACACCGACGCCGGTATCGTCGGCACGGGCGAGGCCTACTGGGGCGCGGGCGTGCCCGAACTGATCGACCGGATGGTCCCCTTTCTCCGTGGCGAGAACCCCCTCGACATCGACCGTCTCTACGAGCACCTCGTCCAGAAGATGTCAGGCGAGGGCTCCGTCGAGGGCGTCACCGTCACCGCCATCGCTGGCGTCGAGACCGCACTGCACGACCTCGCAGGCAGGGTCATGGACGTGCCTGCCTACCAGCTGCTGGGCGGCAAGTACCGCGACGAGGTGCGCGTCTACTGTGACTGCCACACCGAGGCCGAGGCCGACCCCGCCGCGTGTGCCGACGAGGCCGAGCGCGTCGTCGAGAAACTGGGTTACGACGCCCTGAAGTTCGACCTCGACGTGCCCTCCGGCCACGAGAAGGACCGCGCGAACCGCCACCTCCGGCCCGGCGAGATCAGACACAAGGCCGAAATCGTCGAGCAGGTCACAGAGCGCGTCAAGGACCGGGCCGACGTCGCCTTCGACTGTCACTGGACGTTCACCAAGGACTCGGCCAGGCGTCTCGCCGCGGCCATCGAGGAGTACGACGTCTGGTGGCTGGAGGACCCCGTTCCCCCGGAGAACCTCGACGTCCAGCGGGCGGTCACGGAGTCGACAGTGACGCCGGTCGCGGCCGGGGAGAACCGTTACCGGGTGACCGAGCACCGCCGCCTCCTCGAGCAGCAGGCCGTCGACATAATCGCGCCGGACCTCCCGAAGGTCGGCGGGATGCGCGAGACGCGCAAGATTGCCGACGTCGCAAACCAGTACTACGTCCCCGTGGCGATGCACAACGTCGCCTC
>CAZUWC010000395.1:0-2257 GCA_964623935.1 uncultured Halobacteriales archaeon | reverse complement strand
CGTACTCGGCCAGTTCCGCGGGCGGGACGGTGGCGTCCTCGATGAACGGGTAGGGTTTGGGGTCGCCCTCCAGGCTCATCAACAGCGGGATGGCGGCCTTCCGGAGGTCCCAGATGTCCGCCTGTGCCTCCTCTGCGTAGGCCTCGAGGACATCGAAGGCCGTCCCCTCGTCGACGAAGTGCTCGTTCGTCGCCCCGATGGCGGCCTCGAAGTCGTCGGAAAGTTCCGAGTCGTACTCCAGCATGAGCGCCGCGGCGGTCCCCTCGGGGATTGGTTCGACGTACTCGCTGTAGCCGTCGGACTCGGCGGCCAGCCGGAACACCTCGTCGTCCATCAACTCCACCGCGGAGACGTCGAACTCCAGGGCCTCCGGCACCGCCTCCATCGCGTCGACGAGGTCCTCGAAGCAGTACAGCGCCAGGGCCGTCTCCTCGGGGACCGTCACCAGCCCGACGGTCGCCTCGACGATGACTCCCAGCGTCCCCTCCGACCCGACGAACAGCTTCGCGAGGTTGATGACCGCCTCGCCCTCGTCGTTCTCGTAGACCACCCGGTCCAAGTTGTAGCCGCTGACGCGGCGCTTGAGGTCGGGATAGCGCGCCTCGATTTCCTCCTCGTGTTCCTCGACCAGCCCGCGGACGGTCTCGTAGATGTGGGCCTCGCGGTCGTCCGTGGCGACGATTTCCTCGTACTCCTCGCTGTCCAGCACCACGGGGCGGGCGTGCAACAGCGACCCGTCCGGCAGGACCGCCGTGACCTCCTCGGTGTAGGCGTCGGTGATGCCATAGCGGACCGAGTGGGCACCCGTGGAGTTGTTGCCGATCCCGCCGCCCACCGTCGAGCGGTTCGAGGAGGCGGGGTCGGGCGCGAACTTCAGGCCGTGCTCGGCGAGGTGGGCGTCGAGGTCGTCCTGGACGATGCCGGGCTGGACGGTCGCGCGCTTGGCGTCGGGATCGACGTCCAGCAGCCCGTCCATGTGCCGGGACATGTCGAGGACGACACAGCCGGGGCCGACGGTCTGGCCGGCCAGGGAGGACCCCGCGCCCCGCGGGAGGATCGGCACCTCGTGTGCGGTCGCCGTCTCGACGGCCGCCCGGACGTCCGCGACGTCCTCGGGGTAGACGACGCCGGCGGGCCGGGCCTGGTAGACTGAGCCGTCGGTCGCGTACAGGATCTGTGCGTACTCGTCGAAGCGAACCGCCCCCGAGACCGACTCGCGGAGGTCGGCCGCGAGGTCGACGTACTCGTCGACGGTCGCGTCCGGGTCCCGCGCGAACGCCGACGGGTCACCCGGCGGGTCCGCTGGCCGTGCAATCGGGTCTGCGTCGTCGACTCCCATACCCGCCATCCGGGCGGCAACCGTATAAAACGTACTAACAGAGAGGTGATAATTCTTTCCCAGGAGCCGAATCAGGCGGCGCTCTGGGCCCCACAGCTGGCAGGTCAATCATGAAAGAAATGCGATGTCTATGGCGACCGGTCTGCGCCGACTACTCCCAGCGGTCGTGGCACTTCGCGAACTCTTCTTCGGCAGTCTCCCAGTCGACGACCTCGAAGAAGGCGTCGACGAAGCTGCCCCGATCCGGGCCGTAGTCGTAGTAGTAGGAGTGCTCCCAGACGTCCAGCGCCAGGACCGGGTGTGCACCCCAGAGCGCGCCGTCGTCGTGTTTGTCCACGGCGACGTTGCGGAGTTGCTTGGCGACGGGGTCGTAGATCAGGAGCGCCCAGCCGCTCGCGGCGCCGGCGGCGACCTCGAACTCGCCCTTCCAGCCCTCGTAGGAGCCGAAGTCCTCCTCGATGCGGTCGGCCAGTGCGCCGCCGGGCTCGCCGCCCCCGTCGGGCGACATGTTCTCCCAGAACAGCGTGTGGAGATAGTGACCACAGCCGTTGTGGGTGACGTTGCCCAGCGCGCCGGCAGTGCCGTCGTAGTCGCCGCTCGCACGGTTCTCGGCCAGCGTTTCCTCGGCCGACGCGAGGCCGTTCACGTAGCCCTGGTGGTGCGTGTCGTGGTGCCACGTCAGGACTTGCTCGGAGATGTGCGGTTCCAGCGCGTCGTAGTCGTAGGGCAGTGGCGGTAGTTCGGGGTCTGAGTGCTCAGGCATACGAAATCCCTCCACCCGGAATATCGTCCGGATACCAATTAAAGCTTGAGGAACCGGACGGCCGCGTTCCACGGACCGTCAACGTTCATACTGCCGGCAGTATAGTGATTGCTGTAACTGTTTGGTCCTGTCTCAAACTCCTCTAGAATCGATTC
>CAZUWC010000394.1:0-2265 GCA_964623935.1 uncultured Halobacteriales archaeon | reverse complement strand
TCGTTCCCACGAAACAGAAGGCCGACTGCGGGGTCCGGCAGTATTACGCCAGTGAGCGCGCCTCGGTGGCCGTTTCGTTGATCATGGTGTAGATCCGGTTGGTCCAGTCGGCCTCCAGTTGCGGCGTGGGACCATCGGCGGTGCCCCGGATGGCGCTCGCCTCCCGGCGGACGACCGGCGTGTGCGTGTCGTGGACGGTCCAGTCCCGCCCACGGATGGCGGCAAGCGCCCGGCGCGCCCGGATGGACGCGACCGACCGGGCCGTGGTGGCGGCGTTGCGCGCCGTCCAGTAGGCGGCGTTCAGCATCGGCCTGTCGACGGTGGGGTTGGGGCCGTATCCCTCCGGGTAGACCCGGACCGACTGCGTGGGGATGTCGACGAGGACCCTCCCTTCGGCGGCGAAGAACTCGACCTGTCTGGTTCCGTGAACGTTCGAGTGGTGCTGGATCGTACACGTGATCTCGTCGGCCGTCCGGTAGGAGACGGCGAGCCCGTCGTAGGCCACGTCGGGGTCCTCGGTCGTAGTGATCCGGCGGACGTCGACGGCGTCCTCGCTGGCCGGGTAGCCCGCGGACCGCAGACCGACGTACACCGGATGGACGACGCCCTCGCCGAACTCCCCCCCGGGGAGGTCCAGCACCCACTCACCCCGTCCGGGCTCGGTGGGATCGTTGTTCTCCAGCCACCGGACAGAGACGCCATGGAGGCGGCCAAACCGGCCCCGTTCGACGAGTCGCCGGGCCCGCACGAGCGGGGGATAGTACACCTGATTGTGGACGACAGTCGCCCGCAGGCCCGTCTCGGCGGCGGCCCCGACCAGTCGCTCGTACTCCTCGCGGGTGGTCGTCACCGGCTTCTCGACGAGGACGTGCGCGCCGGCCTGCAGACACTGGACGCCCAATTCGGCGTGAGTCCCGACTGGCGTGCAGACGTGCACCCAGTCGACGGACTCGCTCGCCAGCATGTTTCCGACGTCAGTGTACGGCGTCACGTCCCACTCTGTGGCCCGCCTCTCGGCGACGGACTCGTCGACGTCGACGACTGCAGTCAGCGTGGTGCCGGGCGTTCCTTCGAGCGCGCGTCTGTGCCACCCGGCAACGTTCCCCAATCCAACAATTGCGGTCTGTATCACGGCTGCTTGTTGGGGCGTCCGGCGCATATAGTGATTGCTGTAAGTCATTGCCGGATCGACCGAACGCTGTCGTGCGGTCGTACCGGTAAACAGTTACAGCAATCACTATAATGTTCGGGATGGAAGCCGCCGGCCGCCCTCCCGAAACAATCGCTTGGGCCAGCCACGCGCGCACGCGCGCGAGCAACCTTTACGTCTGCGACCCCTGTATGAATACATGAGCAACCGGGACACGACTGGTGTTGCGAGGACGCGTCTGCCGGCCTACGACCGGGTAGACGTGTCGGTACTCGTGGTCGGGGCCGGCGCCGCGGGCGCCCGCACCGCAATCGAACTCGCCGAGCGCGGCGTCGAGGACGTGCTGGTGCTGGGCAAGCGGAGACACGGCGACGCCCACACGACCTGGGCGCGTGGCGGCATCAACGGCGCACTCGGGACCCGCGACCCGGCCGACTCGTGGGCGATCCACGCTGCGGACACGCTCAACGAGGGGCACTTCCTCAACGACCCCGCGAAGGTGGAGACGGTCACCGAACAGATGCCCGAACGCCTGCGGGAACTCGACGAGTGGGGGATGGACTTCTCCCGGACGGAAGACGGCGAAATCGACCAGCGATACTTCGGCGCGCAGTCGTTCCGCCGGACGGCCTTCGCCGGCGACCACACCGGCGAGTCGATGCTGGACACGCTCGTCGCCCGGGCCCGCGAGTTGTCGGTCCCCTACCGCGAGAACGTGATGGTGACGAAACTCCTCTCGGACGGCCAGCGGCTGTACGGCGCTGCCGGGTTCGACAGTGAGACTGGCGAGTTCCTCCTGTTCAACGCGGGCACGGTCGTGCTCGCGGCCGGTGGCTACGCGGCGACCTACAACCGCCACACCTCCCGGGACGACGAGAACAACGGCGACGGCCCGGCGCTGGCCTACGACGCCGGGGCCGAGCTGATGGACATGGAGTTCGTCCAGTTCCACCCGACCGGGATGGCCGTCGACGAGGCCGACCCGGAGTGGGAGCCCTGGGGCGGGCGTCTCGTCACCGAGGCAGTCCGTGGCGAGGGTGGGCGCCTCTACAACGCCGAGGGCGAGCGGTTCATGGAGCGGTACTCGCCCGACCAGATGGAACTCGACGCACGCG
>CAZUWC010000393.1:0-2269 GCA_964623935.1 uncultured Halobacteriales archaeon | reverse complement strand
TCGCGCCCCGGGTGGGGCGAAACTGCTCACGGGCTTATAGCCGACAGTATGACGGAGCGTCCGCCGGTTTCCCGCCGCGGCGGCGCGGCGAGGGGTACTTTAATAATCCTCACGTTTTAATAGGGGGTGAGGCATATGCTGTGGGCGATGAGCTCTGAACCGGAGCGGAGTGTACTGCTGGAGACGTGGACGGAGACGTCCTCGCACGTTTTCGACAGCGTGGTGGCGGCGAACCGCGCGGCGTTCGCGGCGTTCGGTGTCGAGGCCGACGGGGACCTCGACGCGGCCGAGCGCATCGACGCCGACGAGGACCTGCCCGAGTGGCACACGACCCTGACCGCCGAGGAACCGGGAGAACTGGGGGTGGGCGACCGTTTCGAGTTCACCAAGACCATCACCGACCGGGACGTCCGGCGTTTCGCCGCGGCGAGTGGCGACACGAACCCGCTCCACCTGGACGAGGAGTTCGCCGAGGGGACCCGCTTCCGTGGCCGCATCGCCCACGGGACGCTGGTAGGCGGACTCATCAGCGCTGCGCTCGCGCGCGTGCCCGGACTCGTCATCTACCTCTCACAGGACCTCGAGTTCCACAACCCCGTCCGCATCGACGACCGGATCACCGCCGAGTGCGAGGTCGTCGAGGACCTGGGCAACGACCAGTACCGGCTCACCACGCGTGTCGTCGACGACGGCGAGGTGGCCATCGACGGCGAGGCCGTCATCATGGTCGACGACCCACCCGAAGACGGCTGACCCCGTCCACGTCCTGTGGCCCACCCGTCCCGTCGCCCTGGATTTCTTTCCTACGTGGGATTTTCTCTCCGTCGGCTGTCGCCCGTATTCTTTCTCTCGTAGGTATCACTCTCCTCGAGACGGGCGCGTTCCCGGATGACCGACGGCGTCCGGCACCGGCCGGGTTCGCCGACGGCCTGCGGGACGGTGCAGTTGTTACAGCTCGCACAGAGTGCGTCCCCGCCGTCGAGGATGCGCGCACCGAGGCGGGGTTCGGCGTAGAAGGGGCGTCCCATCCCGACGGCGTCGCAGGCCTGCTGGTCGCCCTCACCCAGCAGGCGGTCACAGCGGTCCCGTTCGCGGACCCCGCCCTCACAGAGGACGGGCACGTCGACGCGCTCGCGGACCCGCCGGCAGAGGGTGGCGTTCCAGCCCGGCTCGCGGGAGTACCACCGGGATTCGAGGCGGTTGAGCGCCCGGACCGCCCGAGCCCGCACGGGACCGCCGAAGGCCGCCGCGTAGTCGGCCTGCAGCTCCGAAGCCCTCCAGGCGCGCTCGGGGTACTCCCCGCGGACGACGCTCATGTCCCAGTAGACCGACACCTCCACGGGGACGACGGCGTCGAACTCCCCATCGGCGAGTCGCACGGCGATGTCGACGGCGTCCTCGCGGGTGAGGTGCCTGCGGACGAACGGCGGCGCGGCGGTCTCGGCGGGGACTTTCGTCACCAGCGGGATGTCCCCGGCGTGGTCACGGACCGTCGCGGCGATGGCTTCCAGGAAGCGGACGCCGTCGGCGAACTCGTCGTCCCGGCTGTTGTAGTACGGCGAGAGGAACTGCTGGAGGAGGCCCATGTTCGCCCCCGAGAGGTGGACGCCGTCGTAGCCCGCGTCGGCCGCGTAGCCGGCCGCGCGCCCGAACGCCGCCGCGAGGTCGTACACCTCCTCTGTCGAGAGGACGTCGGGCCGGAGGTCGACGATTCCCAGCCGATCGGCGAGTCGGAGGTGCCACGGCGGGCGCGAGACCGCCCGCTGGCCCACGTCGTCGACCCGTTCGCGGTGGCCGGCGTGCCAGAGGTCGAGGCTCCGCAGGCCCCCGTGGGCCAGCTGGACGAAGATGCGTCCGCCGTGGTCGTTGATCTTGCCCGTGAGCCGCGAGAGGCCGGCGACGAACTCGGGGTCGTGGACCCGGGTCATGTTCGGCGCCGCACACCCGCCCTCGGGAGTGACGATGCTCGCCCCCTGGAAGACGAGGCCGACGCCGGAGGCCGCCGCGGGTTCGAGTTCCTCGATGAGGGTGTCGACGGCGTCGGGGCCGTTGCCCGCACACTCCAGCAGCGGCGCCCGGTAGAGGCGGTTGCGGACCGTGACGCCGCCGATGTCGAGGGGGTCCTCGAGGGTCGGCATGTGCCCGGTGTGGGACGCCGAGCCGTTAATGTGTGTCGGGGCTGTGCGGGACACGCTCGGGTCGAACTGTTGTGTGTAACTCTGTCGCCACCGTCGAGACCAGCCTGAAAGCCCCCGGCCACTCTCTAGGA
>CAZUWC010000392.1:0-2281 GCA_964623935.1 uncultured Halobacteriales archaeon | reverse complement strand
AACAGTCCCGAGATGGTGCCGTCGGGGTCGATGTCCATCCCGGACGCGGCCGGTTCCGCGGGCAGGCCGGGCAGGGTGAGCACGTCACCGGTCAGCACGACGAGAAAGCCCGCCCCTGCGGAGGGGTAGACCTCCTTCACTTCGAGTGTCCAGCCCTCGGGCGCGCCCTTCAGCGAGGGGTCGTCGGAAAGCGAGTGGAAGGTCTTGGACATGCAGACGGGGACGTCGTCGAACCCGAGGTTCGTCAGGCGCTCGATGTCGTCCTCGGCGTCGCCGTGGTACTCGACACCCTCGGCGCCGTAGATCTCGGTCGCGACAGTCTCGATTTTCTCCTTGATCGAGGCGTCGTCGGGGTAGAGGTACTCGAAGGACGAGTCGGCCTCGGCGGCCGCCGACACCTCCTCCGCGAGGTCCATCCCGCCCTCGCCGCCGTCGCCGAAGACGTTCGACTCGGCGGCCCGGACGCCCAGTTCCTCCTCGCAGTGCTCGACGACCGCGTCGACCTCGGCGTCGGTGTCGCTCGGGAAACGGTTGACCGCGACGACGACGGGCACGCCGAACTGCTGGAGGTTCCGGACGTGCGTGTCGAGGTTCACGAAGCCCTCCTCCACGGCCGTGACGTCCTCCTCCTCGAGGGCGTCGACGTTCGGCGGCCACATGTCCTTGCCGTGGTACTTCAGGGCGCGGACGGAGGCGACGATGGTCACCGCGTCGGGCTCCATGTCGCCCAGCCGGCAGACGATGTTCATGAACTTCTCGGCGCCCAGGTCCGACCCGAATCCGGCCTCGGTGATGAGGTAGTCCGAGAGGTGGGCGGCCACGTCGTCGGCGATCAGCGAGTTGGTCCCGTGGGCGATGTTCGCGAACGGGCCGCCGTGGACGAACGCCGGCGTCCCCTCGATGGTCTGGACGACGTTGGGCTTGAGGGCGTCCCGCAGGAGGATGGTCACCGCGCCGGTGGCGTCGATGTCCTCGACGGTGACGGGGTTTCCGTCGCGGTCGTAGGCGACGATGATGCTCGCGACGCGTTCCTTCAGATCCTGGAGGCTGTCGGCCAGACAGAGCACGGCCATCAGTTCGGAGGCGGCGGTGAGGATGAACCCGTCCTCGCGGGGGACGCCCGTGACGTCGCCCCCGAGGCCGATGACCGTCTCGCGGAGGACGCGGTCGTTCATGTCGATTGCGCGGGGCCAGTTGACCCAGTTGACCGCGATCTCCATGTCGTTGTGCTGGTGAACGTGGTTGTCCAGCATCGTCGAAATCAGGTTGTGCGCCGCGGTCAGCGCGTGGAGGTCGCCGGTGAAGTGGAGGTTGATGTCCTCCATGGGGAGGACCTGCGAGTAGCCACCGCCGGCGGCCCCGCCCTTCACGCCGAAGACCGGCCCGAGCGACGGCTCGCGGATGGCGATGAGTGCGTCCTCGCCGATCTGGTTGAACGCCTGGCCCAGCCCCACGGTCGTGACCGTCTTCCCTTCCCCGTAGGGCGTGGGTGTCATCCCCGTCACGAGCACGAGGTTGGCCTCGGCGTCCTCCTCGTCCTGGACGCGCTCGATGGCGTCGAGTTTGACCTTCGCCTTGTGCTCGCCGTACAGTTCGAGGTCACCGGACTCGAGTCCGAGTGGCTCGACGATGTCGGCGATGTGCTCTTTCTCTACGGACTGTGCGATCTCGTAGTCCGTCGGGAACTCTTGCTCTTCTTCCATTGAAGACATGCTGTCCCGGAGTTCCCCCGATGCGGTAATCAATGTTGGCGTTTCAGTAGGTTTGCCGATACGACGTGTTTCGGACGATTCTCCTCGTTGGTAATATCATCTATCACCACAATCGAGACGAATCCTCTTTGGGGCGACGTCTCGGCTAAGAATTGTTATTGGAGGTAATCGTGTCGCAACCACACACAGCCAGAAAGCCCCCGCGGGCTGGGCTAGCCTTTGTCGTCACTGTCGGTAGCAGAACTCCGAAGACCGGCAAGAAAGCCCCCGCGGGCTCGGCTAGGAAAATCCGTTGTCGTCAGAGATGCGACTGTCGAGACCGGCCAGAAAGCCCCCGCGTGCTCGGCTCCCGCGGCTCTCACGGCTCCCTGCGGTCGCCGTTCGAGCAGACCGAGGCCTCCCTTCGGTCGGCCTCGCGCTCGCTGCGGTCCTCGTTCGCTTCGCTCACTGCGGTCCTTACGTCGCCGGGGTTCGCCGAGCCCGCGGCCCCTTTCGATCCCGCCCGACCGCACCGCAGCTTCACACCTCCCCAGCCGACTGCGGTGCTCGCTGCGCTGCGCTCCTCGTCC
>CAZUWC010000391.1:0-2285 GCA_964623935.1 uncultured Halobacteriales archaeon | reverse complement strand
GCATCGACACGTTCGAGGACAACGCCATCCCGAACCTGATGGGCGTCGCGACGCTCTACCCGGAGACGATCACGATCGTCACGCTCCAGTCGAGGGGCATCGAGACCGTCGACGACCTGGAAGGGGCGACGATCAACACCGGCGACCTCGGGTCGGGGACGCAGGTCAACGCCCTCCAGATTCTGGAGGCTGTCGGTGTCAGTGACTTCGACGAGCAGAACGCCTCGTTCTCGCAGGCGGCCGACCAGCTCCGGAACGGCGACATCGACGCCGCGTTCGTCGTCGGCGGGTGGCCCGTCGGCGCCATCGAGGACCTCGCGACCACCAACGATATCCACATCGTCCCCGTCGAGGGCGAGAACCGCGAGGCCGTCAAGGACGCCGCCTCCTGGTTCGCCGACGACACCATCCCCGGGGGCACCTACTCGGGCGTCAGCGAGGACGTCGAGACAATCTCGGTCCAGGCCATGATAGCGACCAACGAGTCCCAGTCCGAGGACACCG
The DNA here is from genome assembly GCA_964623935.1 of uncultured Halobacteriales archaeon. GTDB lineage: Archaea > Halobacteriota > Halobacteria > Halobacteriales > Haloarculaceae > SW-9-67-25. Next base: position 1,781 of record CAZUWC010000391.1, on the reverse strand, counting down.
TCGAGACCGTGACGGCGGCGCTCTTCGACAACGTCGACGAACTGACGATCAAGACCGACTTCATCAGCGCCGACACCGCACAGGACGGGATGTCCATCGAACTCCATCCCGGCGCAGCCGCGTACTTCGACGCGTAGGCGGCCGGCGATACGCGGCCTGCCGATTCGCGTCGTCTCCCATGCTCCGCCCCGACCCGGCACGCGCACGGCTCGTCGTCTCGGTAGCCCTCGCGCTGGCACTGGTCGGGGCGGCCGCCGTCGTCCTGCCGGCCGACCGGACGCTGGTGGTCGAGCGCGCCGACACCGGCGAGACGGTCGTCTCACAGCCCATCGAGAACGGCACGACGGTCGCGCTCGAGTACACACACAGTGTCGAGAAGTCCCGCGTGTACGATGGTTATACAGTGCACGGGGAGAAACTGGTGATGACACGGATGGAGTTCGAGTCATACGGCTGGGGGCTGCCGGCAGACGCCAACGTCACCCGCGAGGACGGACACCTGGTCTACGATCCGCCGGGCGAGATGACCGAGTTGTACGTCTCTCCCGGGGAGATCGCGGGCCACCGGCTCCACGTCGGTGACCGTACCTACGACCTCGTCGGACGTGCCGACGGGGAGACGGTCCGTATCCACGTCGAACGACGGTCGCCCTTCGACTGGTTCCGATGACGACGAGCGACCCTTCGACCGACGCGACGGGAGAGATATCGCGCGAGGAGGCCGAGGAACTCGTCCAGGAGATCGAGCGACGCCGGTCTCTCCGGGGCGTTGCGACCGTGGCCGTCTCCGCGATCGGCGTCCTCTTTTCGCTGTTCCAGATATTCCTCGCCGCACAGGGGTTCGAGTTCGGTGTGCCCGTTCCCTTTCTCGGCCGTCTGGAACTGTCCCTCCAGTTGCTCCAGGCCAACGCCATCCACGTCGGGTTCGCGCTCGTCATCACGTTCCTCCTGTTCCCGGCGAGCATGGGCGACGGCTTCGTCGCTCGCAGCCTCGGCCGCGTCGTCCCGGCGCTGTCGGCCCGCCTCGGCGAGACCAACCCCGTCACACGCGCCGCCGCCGCCGTCCGCGGGGCGGTCCGGTGGGCGTTTCTCGACCCCGACCGCGAGCGGATCGCGCCCGCCGACTACCTCCTCATCGCTGTGACCGCCCTCGCTGTCGTCTACTTCCTGACCGACTTCCGCGAGATCCGGGACATGCGTGCCTTCGGCCTCGAGTCGGGCCGCACCCTCCCGGAGGTGTTCCCGGTCCTGGATCCGCTGGTTGGCGGGCTGCCCGTCCTCGGCGAGTTCTCCTACGCGTTCATCCTCGGCGCGGTGGGCGTACTCCTGGTGCTTGAGGCAACCCGGCGGACGCTGGGGCTGCCGCTGATGCTCATCGTCGCCTCCTTCATCGTCTACGCCAGGTGGGGCTACCTGATCAACAGCTCCACGCCGTTCGTCGGCGTGCTCGCCATCCCCGAACTGTCCTGGCCCTCGATCATCCAGAACCTCTGGTACAACACCGAGAACGGCGTGTTCGGCATCCCGGTCACGGTCTCGGTGCAGTTCATCTACATCTTCATCCTCTTCGGCGCGTTCCTCGAGATGAGCGGCGCGGGCCAGTGGTTCATCAACCTCGCGTACTCGGCGACGGGCAAACGCAAGGGCGGGCCCGCGAAGGCCTCGATCCTCGCCAGCGGCTTCATGGGCACCATCTCCGGGTCCTCCATCGCCAACACCGTCACGACGGGCGCGTTCACCATCCCGCTGATGAAACGCTCGGGCTACGACCCCGAGTTCTC
>CAZUWC010000390.1:0-2294 GCA_964623935.1 uncultured Halobacteriales archaeon | reverse complement strand
CTTCGCCATCCGGCTGTCCTTTATCGCCCTCTTTGGCTACCTCGAGGAGGTGCCCCGCCCCGTCGAGCGCGCGCTCCGGTACGTTCCCCCGGCGGTGCTCGCGGCGCTCGTCGTGCCGGCGCTCGTCGTGGTCCAGCCCGAGACCGGCACGCTCGCTCTCGATAGACTGCTCGCGGGCACGCTCGCCGGTGCGGTCGCCTGGCGAACAGGGAACGTGTTCGCGACGATGGGCGTCGGCATGGGCGTCCTCTGGACGGTCCGGTTCCTGGTGTAGACGTCGCGGCCGGTCAGGCGAGAAAGACGTGTCGCGGCCGGTCGGCGAGGACGTCCCGGCCCCAGTCGACAGTGTCGGCGAACGCGTCCGACCGGAAGAAGGCCATGGCGTCCTCCTTCGAGTCCCACTGGCTGGCGATGAACATGTCGTTCTCGTTCTCGCAGTTTTCCAGTAGCGCCGTCTCCCGGTGGCCCTCCATGTCCGCGAGCAGGTCGCCGACGGTTTCGAACTTCTCGCGGAAGTCCTCGCGGTACTCGGGCTCGACGGTGTAGAACATCCCCATCGTACCGAAGCCCTCGCCCTCGCCGGCCCACCCGACCACGCCGGGCAGGTCCGCCAGAAAGTCGCTGGCGGTGTCGGCGGCCTCGGCGGTCGCCCAGAGGCTGACTACCGCCGTCGTCTCCCCGTCGGGGTCCTCGTAGACGCTCGTCCCCTCGTGGGTGTCGTAGCGGTCGAACCCCTCCCGGAGGTCCTCGACCTCCCCGACCAGTTCCTCGCGGTCGGCCTGCGAGTACAGCACCAGCGCGTAGACGTCCTCGCCGTGGGGTTTGCCCGCGTAGACATCCATGTCGGCCAGTTCCTCGCGGATGGACTCGGCGTCGTCGCCCTCGTCAGTGCCGGTCTCGGCCGGCGTGGCGTCGGCCGCGTCGCCCTCGTCAGTGCCGGCCGGGCTCGCGCCCGTCTCGCCGCCGAGTGGCCCCATGAGACTCTCCTGGACACCGGGCAGGTCCGCGAGGAAGCCACTGGCAGTGTCGGCGGCGCGCTCGGTCTCCCAGATACTGGCCACGGCGGACCGCCCGCCTTCCGCGCGGACCACCGTCCGCACGTGGGTGTCGTAGTGCTCGAAGTTCCCCCGCAGGCCGTCGACCTCCTCGGCCAGTTCCTGCGCGTCGGCCGTCGAGTAGCAGACGACCGCGTGGTCGCCGGCGTCGTACTCGCTGCCCTCGTGGAGGCCCAGCGTCGCCAGCCGCGTGGTGATGTCCTCGGCGTCGACCCCCGCCACGTCGTCGTCGCCGGAGACGGGCGGCCCGCCGTCACTCTGTGCGCTCGCCGTCCCGGCCGCCCTCGCTGCCTGGGTGTCACCCTCCTCCGGGTGCTCGCCCTCGTCGGCCGCGTCGTCGGGGTGGGCCGGCCCGGGTTCGGGTGTCGAGGCGTCGTCTCCCGCCCCGTCCGTCGGGACGCGCTCGCCGGCGAGCAACGCGGGCAGGTCCTCGGGCGGGAACCGCCGGCCGACGTAGAAGGAGCCAAAGTCGGCGTACCGGGAGGTCGAGGGGTCGAAGCGCATCTCGTAGAGGAGGTCCTTCATCTCGGTGAGGTCGTCGCCCCAGAGGGTGACGCCCCACTCCCAGTCGTCGATGGCGATGGCGCCGGTGATCATCTGGGTGACCCGGCCGCCGTAGTCGCGGCCGATCTCGCCGTGTGCGTCCATGTGGTCGGCCCGCTCCTCGAAGGGCAGGTCGTACCAGTTCTGCCCGGGGGCGCGGCGCTTGTCCATCGGGTAGAAACAGACGTGGGTCGCGTCGGGGACGGTCGGCTCCAACCGCGAGCGGATGTACCGGGCCAGCCCCGAGTCCTCGTCGAGGTCGCCCTCGAAGTACTCGCGGGCCCGCTCGGAGTAGCCCGAGGCCTCGGTGACCGAGACGAAGGAGGTGGTCCGCTCGGTGAAGCGCGCGAAGTCGGTCCCCTCGAAGCGCCGTTCCAGGGCGCCGATGTCGGCCGTACTGGGGCGCAGGTGCAAGACGAGGACGTCGGCCTCGTGGCCCAGCACCGAGTACAGCGCGGAGGCCCCCTCGTCGGCGTCCTCGACGGCGAGCGTCGATTGCAGGTGGTCGACCCCTTCCTCGACGGCACGGTCGCGCTCGCGCTGGGGCGCGTCGCGCCAGGCGTCCCAGTCGACGCACCGGAAGTCGTGCAGCGCGTACCACCCTTCTTCGGTCGGCGGCGGGTCGCGGCGGTCAGGCATGGCCGGGGGTTGGCAGTGGACGCTAAGGAACCTTGCCATTCATACTGCCGGCTCTAA
>CAZUWC010000389.1:0-2296 GCA_964623935.1 uncultured Halobacteriales archaeon | reverse complement strand
TCGAGAGCGTCGGCCTGGACAGGATCCAGAACACGGAGTTCAACCAGTCGTTCTGGGGCAAACAGTTCGGGTACGGCACCGTCGAGGTCAGTACGGCAGGCAGTTCGGGCGCCGACATCTCCTTTTCCGGCGTCGAGGACGCGCGCGAGGTGCGCGACGTCGTGTCCCGCGTCCAGCGGGAGTTCTCCGAGGGCGGCGACCGGGGCGCGCCCGCCGGCACCGGCGACGGTCGAGAGAGCGGTCCGGCCAGCGACGCCCGGGTCGACGAACTCGTCTCCGAGTTGCGCGCGACCCGGGAGGCACTGGAGCGGGTCGCGGCGCAACTCGACGACGGCGACGGTGACGGGCAGGGCGACGTCCCGGACGACCGCGAGACCGGCCGGCCGACCGACGACCGCTCGGGCCGGGAGTTCGACCGACAGTAGCCGGGAGGCGCGGTGCGCGGCCACCGCCAGGTTCCGCGGTCGGGATCCGAACCGTATTTATTTTTGTGACTCGTTAACAAGAATTCGATGGCGTCGAAGCTCCTCGCAGGGGTGAGTCTGGCGGTGGTCGTCGTCGTGTTCGTCGTACTGGTGGTAGCCGCCGCCGTCGTCGGTGGCTTCCTGTGGTTTTTCATCGACGACGACCCCTTGCTGTACTACGACGCCCGGCCTGCGACGGTCGACGGGGGGACACTCGAGACGACCGGATACGAGCGGGTGAACGACACTGCCTTCGAGACCGAGTGGAAACCGATCCCGATGGGGAAAGGGATCGCCGTCCGGACGTGGTCGACCCTCTACGTGAAGCCCCCGCCCGGGTACTCGGGAGCCGACGGCGGCAGTGGCCCGGCGTCGGTCGACGGAGCGTTCGACCCCACGAACGTCTCGATGGTGGCGGTGTTTTCCACCTCCGCGCTCCAGCTCGGGCCGGTCGCCTTCCACCCGCTCGTGTACGCCTCCGACCCGGGGCTACTGGATGCCTCGGGTGCGCTGATCGATAGATTCGAGACGTGGCTGCCGAGCGAGGTCAGTGAGGTGACCGGGCTCGACATCGAGTCGAGCAGAGAGGCGACGATGCTGGGAACTGACACCGACGTAACGACGTTCACTGGCGAACTCGTTCTGGACGGTCAGGACGCCGGCGGACCCGGGACGGTCGAGGTTCGCATGTACCTCGCGCGGGCCGTCGTGGACGGCGAACTGGTGATCGCACTCGGGGTGGGACCACCCAGCGAACGGACGACCGACGAGTTCGAGAGGCTCATCGAGGGCGTCGAGATGGGCGAGTGGGGGGCCGAACCCGGGGTGAGCGTGACAGGACTGGGCGACCGGGTCGACGAGCCGGCGAAGCGTTGACCGGAGCGGAATCATACCGGCCGGCCGCGACACACACGACAGCCGGCAGTCTCAGACGTACGTGAACCAGTCGTCGTAGCCGTCGAGCTCCCCATCCACGAGGTCGAAGAACCTCGACTGGATGTCGTCGGTGACGGGCCCCTTGGTACCGGGACCGATCTCGTTGTCGTCGACGCTCCGGACCGGGGTGACCTCTGCCGCGGTGCCGGTGAAAAACAGCTCGTCGGCGGTGTACAGCTCCCCGCGGGAGACCGTAGCCTCGTCGTGGACGGTGTACCCCAGGTCGCGGGCGAGCCGGATGACAGTCCGGCGGGTGATCCCGTCGAGGATGGACTCGGCGAGGCCGGGCGTGTATATTTCGCCGTCGCGCACCAGAAAGAGGTTCTCGCCGGGCCCTTCGGCGACGTCGCCCTCCTTGTTGAGGACGATGGCCTCCGTGTAGCCGTTGCCCTTGGCCTCCTCGGTAGCGAGCATCGAGTTGACGTACAGGCCCGTCGTTTTGGCGTTCGTGGGGATCTGGCTGGAGGCGTGCTTGCGCCACGAGGAGACCATGACGTCGACGCCCTCCTCTAAGGCCTCCTCGCCGAGGTAGGCGCCCCAGGGCCAGACGCCGACCGCGACCCGGGTTGGACACTGCTTGGGACTGACTCCAAGGGAGTTGTAGCCGTAGAAGGCAATCGGGCGGATGTAACACGACTCCAGTTCCTCCCGGCGGATGAGTTCGACCGTCGCATCGGTCAGTTCGTCGGGCTCGAACGGGATGTCGAGGTCGTAGGGCTTGCCCGACTGGTAGAACCGCTCGATGTGTTCGTCCCACCGGAAGATGGCGGGGCCGTCGGTGGTGTCGTAACAGCGCACGCCCTCGAAGATCCCGGAACCGTAGTGGAGACCGTGCGTGAGGACGTGGATCTGTGCGTCGTCGAAGTCGACGAACTCGCCGTCCATCCACAGTTCGT
>CAZUWC010000388.1:0-2301 GCA_964623935.1 uncultured Halobacteriales archaeon | reverse complement strand
TCACTCCACGTAACCCAGGTCGCGCAACCGTTCTTTCGCCTCCTGGCCCATGTCATCGAGGACGTCCCCGTCACCGCGGTCGACGGCCTTCCACTCGCCGCCGACGTGCTCCTCGAAGGCCGCGAGGGCGGCCTCGGTCTCCGCGATAGCCGGGTCGTCGCTCCCGGCGAGGCTCTCCAGTTCGCCGGGGTCGGTGTCCAGCCGGTAGGCCTCGTCGGGGACCCGCTCGTTGCGGATGTACTTGGCGTCGGGGCGGCGGGCGGCCCGCATCCGCGAGTAGAAGCGGGACCCCTCGTCGAGGTCGATGCCCGCCGAGGCGGCGACGGACTCCAGCTGGTTGAGTTCGACCAGCGGCCGGTGGTACTCGACGAACCCGTAGGCGCCGCCGCCTGGAAAGTCCCCGAGGTCGCGGTAGTTCTCGCTGGCGAGTGACCGCCGGGGTTCGAGCGGCACGCCGCGGCTCTCGACGCCCGTGGCGTCCAGGATGGTGTGATAGAGGTCGAGCAGTTCGACCTGGCGGTCGTCCCGGTCGGCCGCGAGGTCGGGGTGTTTGACCAGCAGCGGGACGTTCACCAGCGGCTCGTAGATGTTGAACTCGTGGCCGTAGAGGCCGTGTTCGCCGAGGAGTTCGCCGTGGTCGGCACAGACGACGACGGCCGTGTCTTCCCAGACGCCGGCGTCCCGGAGCCGGTCGAACAGCCGGCCGACCTGGGCGTCCATGTGGCGGATTTCGGCGTCGTAGAGGCCCTCGATGTCCGCCCACTCGTCGTCGTCGACCGCGCGTGCCCCGCAGTTGAACGCTGTCGGGTCCTGGGCCACGGCCGAGGAGTCGACACCCGGCGCGAACTGCTCGGCGTACTCCTCGGGCGGGTGGTAGGGCTGGTGGGCGTCCATGAGGTTCACGAACGCGAAGAAGTTCTCGCCGTTCCCGACAGCCTCTTCGACGAAGTCGGCAGTGCGGTCGACGGCGGCCGGTGTCTTCGAGTCCTCGCCCTCGCCCGAGGCCAGACGGCTGTGGATCGCCGCGCCGATTGCGACCAGACTGTCCGCGACGCCGCGCAGGCGGTCGCTGTCGTTCAGCGCCTTCCAGGCGCGGGCCAGCGGGCCCGAGAGGACGTCGCCGGGCATCACCTTGAAGAAGTTGTCCCGGGCGTCGAAGCCCTCGGTCAGGCGCGTGTAGGGGGTGATCCAGGCGTTCGAGGAGTAACAGCAGGTGGCATAGCCGGCCGCCGACAGCGACTCCGCGAGCGTCGTCGCCCCCTCCAGGTAGGGGTCCTCCTGTGTGGCACCGTGCTCGCTGGGATAGCGGCCGGTGAACATCGAGGCGTGGGACGGCAGCGTCCACGGCGCCTGCGTGACTGCCTCCTCGTAGACGCGGGCCTCCTCGGCAAGCGACTCCAGGGTCGGCGACGTCGGCCGGTCGTACCCGTACACCGAGAGGTGGTCCTTCCGGACTGTATCGAGCACGACGAAGAGGACGTTCGGCCGGTCGGCGGTCATACTACCCCCGACCACGCCCTGGAATAAATGCGTTTAGAACGGCGCTTCCGGCCCCTCGTCGTCCTCGACGTCGCCGCCGCGGGTCTCGCCAGGGAAGGAGGGACTCATGTCCGCGCCGCCGGACATCCCCTCGTTGCCGCTCATGCCCGTCGAGGCGTTGACGGTGTCGATCTCGGGGATCTCCTTGGTCATGCGGGTCTTGATCGCCTGGATGGTCATCGGGGAGATGCCACAGCCCGAACAGGCACCACCGAGCTGGATTGTGACGGTGCCCTCCTCGCGGTCGAGGTGCTGGATGGCGGCGCTGCCCCCGTGCATCTGGATCTGCGGGAAGTTCCGCCGCAGGAAGTTCGTGATCCGCTCGCGCAGTTCGTCCTCCGGATTCTCCGTCTCGGTGCTCATGGGGACCGGTAGACGGCCGGCGGGCTTAGGCCTTTGGACTCGACCCCCCGTCGGACCGACCACGAGCGGGCGGGTGGCCCTACTCGAAGCCGAACACGTCGCGCAGTTCGGCCTCGATCTCCTCGACGTACCGCTCCAGGACCCCCTCGGCCTTCTCGTCGGCGACGACCACGCCCGAGAGCTTCCCGACCGGGTCCGCGGGGAGTTCCACGCGGAACTGGCCGTCGCCCTCGTAGAAGGGTTCGCTCTCGGCCAGGACCTGCTGGTCGATGGCGTGGACCAGTTCGGAGTCGTAGGCGTCGTTCATCCGCTCGAAGGCCTGCCGGTAGGCGCGCTGTAGCTGTGGGAAGTAGTGCTCGTACTTGTCCTCGAATGTGTCAGCGAATTCGTCGGTATTCT
>CAZUWC010000387.1:0-2307 GCA_964623935.1 uncultured Halobacteriales archaeon | reverse complement strand
GTGTACTGGGCGAGTTCGTCCTCGTGGCGGCGGATTTTCTCCATGCCGATGTCGTCGAGGTAGTCACACGCCTCCGCAAGCGCGAGGCCCTGGCAGATGACCGGGGTGCCGGCCTCGTACTTCCAGGGGAGGTCGTTCCAGGTGGCGTCCTCGTAGGTGACCTTGGTGATCATCTCACCGCCGTAGAGGAACGGCTCCATCTCCTCCAGCAGGTGGGCTTTCCCGTAGAGACCGCCGATGCCCGTCGGGCCACACATCTTGTGACCGGAGAAGGCGAAGAAATCGGCGTCCATCGCCTCGACGTCGACCGGCCGGTTGGGGACCGACTGGGCGCCGTCGACGAAGATGTACGCGCCGTGGTCGTGGGCAACCTCGCCGAGCGCCTCGACGGGGTTGACCGTCCCGAGGGTGTTCGAGACGTGGACGACAGAGACCAGGGCGGTGTCGTCCGTGATGAGCTCTTTGGCGTGGTCCATATCGAGGTGGCCATCCTCGTCGACGCGGATGTACTTCACGTCGGCGCCGGTGCGCTTGCCGATCTGTTGCCAGGTCACCAGCGAGGAGTGGTGTTCCATCTCCGTGGTGACGATTTCGTCGCCCGGTCCGAGTTCGTTCAGGCCGTAGGCGTAGGCGACGAGGTTCTCCGATTCGGTGGTGTTCTTCGTGAAGACCATCTCCTCGCGGCCGTCGGCGCCGACGAACTCGGCGACACGGTCGTGGGCCTCCTCGTAGGCCAGCGAGGCTTCCTGACTGAGGTGGTGGAGCCCGCGGTGGACGTTGGCGTTACTCGTCCGGTAGTACTCGGCGATGGTCTCGACGACCGGCTCGGGCGTCTGGGCCGTCGCGGCGTTGTCGAGGTACGCCACCTGCGAGCCGGAGAACTCCCGGTCGAGAATCGGGAAATCGTCGCGTATCCGCTCGACGTCGAGGACATCCGGTTCGGTCGTTGCCATTACCGACCGAAGGGACTGGAGGGGCAACACTCCTTCGGTTCCCCAAAATTAGAGTGACGGTCGACGCCGATGCATCGTCACCGAATCAGGCCCGCGAGCGCGCCGCCGGCGGCGCCGAAGACGGCCGGGTAGACGGCGCCGGCCAGCAGTACCGCGAGCAGGGGGTCGGGCCGGCCGGTTGCGGGCCCCGCCGTGACGGTGAACAGGAGGAGTCCGACGACCGAGAGGGCGAGGTAGGCGGGAACGACGACGGCGCCGGCGAGCGCACCCGCGCCGGGCGCGTCAATGCCCTGGAACCGCGCGACAGCGAGTCCGGCAGCGAGCAACATCGCCGGGGGGACCACGAACAGGAGCGGCGTGAACCCTCCGTCGCCGCCGATGGCGTTGCCCGCCACGGTCACGGGTGCCCCGTCGACGACTGTCTCGACGAAGTGACCGTTGTAGAACACCCAGCCCACGAGTTTGTAGATGGTTCCACCTTCACCGAGGAATTCGAGGAGCTGTCCGAGTCCCGAGTCCCGGATGCGTCCGCCCGCGATCAGGTACGTACAGAGGTAGCCGAGCACCCACGCCGCGAGGCCAGCGACCGAACCCGGAACCAGCGGTAGCTGCTCCCTGTCGAGTTGCGGGGACATACGCATCGAAATCGGCGGCGGGTCTGTAAGTGTCTTCGGGCCGACTGACACGACCTCCCGTCAGAGCTGCAGTATCTCCGGCGTCTCGCGGGCCGTGACGTACACTTTCTCGACGCCCCCACCGTGGAGGTCGGTGGCACAGTCACCGGCGGCGACCCGCTCGCGAACCCGCACCGGGTCGGTCACGCGTGCGCCGGCCACGACATCGACGCCGGCCTCGAAGGCCGGCCCGGGGAGGTGCGATGCCGTCGCACCCACGAGCACGACCGGTGAGACGCCCAGGTCCGACAGCGCCGCGAGATACCGGTCGGCACCGCCGTAGACGAACACCGACCCGGTAACGAAACACAGGTCCGCGCCCTCGAAGGCCGTCTCGCACTCGGCCGGTTCGAAGAGTTCGACCGCGACGCCATCGGGCGCGTCGACCGACTCCGGCGGGTCGCGCTCGACGACGCGCACCTCGAGGGCTCCGAATTTCCCCAGCGCCGGCCCGAACAGACCCACGGACGCGACCGTCTCGATGTCCGCCGGGAGTGCAGCCATGGGGTCGCCGGCCTCCCAGTCTACCTCGGGCGCAGAGAGCGCGTTCGCCGTCGCGAGGCCCACCGCCCGCGCCAGGTGCGTCTCGCCAGCGGTCGCGAGGTCCAGCAGTGTCGACACCGGCGCCGACTTGAGGGGGACGCTCACATCGCCAACCGTCCCGGGAGGGCGGTGTGCGA
>CAZUWC010000386.1:0-2309 GCA_964623935.1 uncultured Halobacteriales archaeon | reverse complement strand
ACCGCCCGTTGACGAACGTCGAGAGGTAGTCCCGGCTCGCGCGGTTGGTCTCGGGATGGCCGACCAGCCCGGAGATTCCGTCGAGGGGACCCTCGGGGAGTTCCTCGCCCTCGATGGGGACCATCGCCTCGGCGACCTCGCGGCCGTAGACGGCCATGACCGTCTCGCGGCGGTCGCCCCGGCCCGGCGCGGCGAAGGTCTCGCGGCCGTCGTGGGTGAGGCTGACCGCGATATCGGGGTTCGCCAGGGCGTATCCCGAGACGACGGTGTTGACGTGGGCGAACTCGGTCGAGTCCTGTTTGAGGTATTTCCGGCGTGCCGGCACGTTGTAGAAGAGGTCACTCACCTCGACGGTCGTCCCCTCGGGACAGCCCGCTGGTTCGACGCCCGTCACCTCGCCGCCCTCGACGGTCAGTTCGGTCCCTCCGGCTCCCGACCCACCGTCGGGGTGTTTCTCGGTGTGTGGGCGGGTCGTAACGGTGACCCGCGAGACGGCGCCGATAGCATGCAGCGCCTCGCCGCGAAAGCCCAGCGTCCCGACGCCGCCTTCGAGGTCCCCGATGTCCGTGATCTTGCTCGTGGTGTGTTTCTCGACGGCCCGGCGGAGTTCCGTTTCGGTCATGCCAGTGCCGTCGTCGCGAACGCGGACGCCCTCGGTCCCGCCGGCCTCGACGGCCACCTCGACCCGGGTGGCGTCGGCATCGAGGCTGTTCTCGACCAGTTCCTTGACGACGCTTGCGGGCCGTTCGACCACCTCGCCGGCCGCGATGCGCTCGACTGTCTCCTGGTCGAGTTCGCGGATTTCGGTCATTCCTCGACGATCTCGATTCCGCGGTTGTTGACCGCCGTCGGATCGAGCCCAACCTCCTCGAGGAACCCCTTGTACTCGCGCTCGCACTGTTCGGCGTCCTTCTGGCGGTCCGAGGCGCGGTCACACAGCGCCACCAGGTCCTCGGGGACGTCGTTGGTGTAGACGATCCAGTGGTTGATGAGGTCCGACAGCCGCCGGATGGGCGAGGTGAAGTGCCCGTAGATCTCGAAGTTCAGCGCGTGGTGGCCGCCGAAGGGGTCGTTCATGTACTTCGCGCGGGGCATCACCTTCATCACGGCCCACTGGATCTTGTCGAGTTGCCGCTGGGGTGCCTGCTCCAGGGTGGCGTTGACGGCCTTCCGGGGGTCGTCCCACGCGCCCCCGGGAATGGAGACGCCGTCGAGTTCCTGGATCTCCTGGAGTGCCTCGTTCCACTCCTCGGGGCTGGGCTGTGGGTGGACCCGATACATCGCCTCGACGCCGCGGTCCCACATGAGTTCGTGGGTGACGGCCTTGTTGGCCTTGAGCATACACTCCTCGATGATGGTGTGGGCCCGGTCCCGCCGGGGATTGAGGACGAGCGAACCGTCGGCCTTGCGCTGTTCGTGCAACCTGTCCGCGAGCTCCCAGACGAGCTGGCAGTTCTCGCCCAACTCGACCGACGTGTCTTCGAGGTATTCGCTCGCGTTGTCGGGGTCGTCGAGGACGCGCTCGGCCTCGGTGTAGGTCAGGCGGGCGTCGCTGCGGACGACCGACTTGTAGATGTCGATGGACTCGTAGCCCAGGTTCTCCTTGTCCAGATGCATCTCCACAGTGTGTGCGAGGCGGTCCTCGTTGGGGACCAGCGAGCAGACCGTCTCCGCCAGCACCGGCGGGAGCATGTGGATGGTGTAGGCGGGCAGGTAGACGGTGTTGGCCCGCCGGACCGCCTCGGTCCACATCTCGGTCTCGGGGGTGACGTAGTGGGTGACGTCGGCGATGTGGACCCAGAGGACGAACTCGTCGCCCCGGTCCTCGATCGAGAGGGCGTCGTCGAAGTCCTGGGCGTCGATGGGGTCGGTCGTCCAGGTGGTCATCTCGCGCAGGTCCCGTCTTTCGTCGACCTCGGCAGCGATCTGGTCCCCGATGCCCTCCGTGCGCTGCCGGGCCTCCTCCAGTACTTCGGGCGGGAACTCGTCGGGGATGTCGAACTTCTCCAGCAGTTCGTCGCGCTTGTTCTCGATGTGCCGGGCCAGCTGTTCGTCGATCTCGACGGGGCCCTGTCCCTCCGGCGTCCCGGCCGCGGCCTGGGCGTCCTGGTCGCTCATGGCACCCGGTAGGACCAGCCGGTAGTTAGTGGTGTCGGCACGACGGGTGGCTACCGCGCCAGCAACGCCTCGATGAGACGGAGTTCCTCGTCCTCGGTGATCCGGTCGGAGTGGACGCAGGCGTGGATCACCTTGTGCGCGAGCTCCGGCGGGAGACCGAGCGCCCCGCTGTCGCCACCGCCGCCGTCGCT
>CAZUWC010000385.1:0-2319 GCA_964623935.1 uncultured Halobacteriales archaeon | reverse complement strand
CGCACCGTTGCGCTCATCGGTGGCGAATTCGCGCGGGTCACGATTGGTGTAGAACAGCCGATAGTATCCACCCGGACACGAATAGGTTGACACGCGGGTTGATTGTTATCCATCAATACGGTTTCTCCCGGTCGATCAGGCAACAATCACGTTGACTGGTTCGCGTCCGGGTGGATATCACTCGGTCGCGTCGACCTCGGTGGCGTCCCCACCGGCCTCACCGTCGGCGTCCGTCTCGGCGTCGACGCCCTCGATCCGTCGTTCGGCCTTCTCGCGGTCCTCGGGGTAGCCCACGTCGACCCGCCACCCGTCCATCCGGATCGCGTCGATCGTCCGGCCGGAGTGGATGAGCAGGTCGATTGCGTCGCTGATCTCGTACTCGCCCCGGTTGGAGGGCTGGACGAGGTGACAGGCGTGGAATATCTCGGGCGTGAACGTATAAAAGCCCGTCATCACCAGGTTCGACGGGGGGTCTTCGGGCTTCTCGACGACCTCGACGATCTCGCCGTACTTATTAGTGTCACAGACGCCGTACCGCGAGGCCTCCTCCCAGGGGACTTCCTCGACGAGGAACGCGGCGTCGGCCCGCGATTCGGCCTGTCGGTTGACGACGTCCTCGAGGTTCGCCCGGAAGACGTTGTCACCGAGCATCAGCATGAAGTCGTCTTCGACGTGGTCCTCGACGGTCAGCAGCGCGTGGGCCAGCCCCTGCTGGTCGCGCTGGTGGGTGTAGGTGATCGGGACCCCCTCGAAGGCGTCCTCGTAGTGGTTGATGATGACCTGTTTCTTGTAGCCGACCACGGCGATCAACTCGTCCGCGCCGAGGTCGACCAGCTGCTCGAAACAGTGCGTGAGGATGGGTTTGCCGGCCACCTCGACCATCCCCTTGGGTTTGTCTTCGGTGAGCGGCCGCAGACGCGTTCCTTCGCCGGCCGCCAGCACGACTGCTTGCATATCGCTTCCTCGTTCGCCCCGCGATAAAACTCTTGTCGGTGCCCGTTCCGACAACACTCTTGTCGGTGCCCGTTCCGGTCGGTTCCGGGGTCGGCCCGTCTGGAACCGGTGATCGACGGGCATTACCGCCCGGGGTGTGACCGACTAGTATGGACCCCGAGGAGAACCGTCGAGGGTGGGCCGAGCGCTCGGCGGCGTTTTCGCCCGCGTACTACGCGCACGTCGGGCCCGACGAGGTGAGCGACACGCTCGTCACCGTGCTCGACCGGTTCGCCGACGAGGACGCCGCAATCCTCGAAGTGGGCTGTAGCGCCGGGCGTCACCTCGCGCACCTCCAGCGGGCGGGCTTTACGAACCTCACCGGGGTCGACATCAACGACGACTCCTTCGACGTGATGGCCGAGCAGTACCCGGAACTCGCCGAGACCGGCACCTTCCGGACCGGCGCAATCGAGGACGTCCTCCCCACGTACGCCGACGACGCGTTCGACGGGATCTACTCCGTCCAGACGCTGCAACACGTCCACCCCGAGACCGAGTGGGTGTTCGCGGAACTGGCCCGCGTCACGAGTGACCTGCTCATAACCGCCGAAAACGAGGGCGATGGCTCGGCTCGCGGCGGGACGGGACACGAGGTGAACCGTGTCAACGACGAGTTCCCCCTGTACTACCGGGACTGGGAACAGGTGTTCACCGGGCTGGGGCTGGTCCAGCTCCTGCGTGAATCGGAGAAGCGGGATACTGTTCGCGCGTTTCGCGTCCCGTAGGACGCCGCTCCGCACCGTTTCGCGACGACGCGACGCGAGGGTTGCGTTACTGTTACGAAATTCAGAACGGTTCAACTCGTCTTTGACCATCCGACGTTCTTAGGGCAGTCCCCGCTCTCGGGACGGGTATGGCAACGACGGACTCCGTTTCGACCACACTCACCCCAGAGATACGGCTCGGACTGACGGTAGTTACACTCGGCGTCTTCGCCGCGCTCGGCTCGCTCCTCTCGGTGATCGGGGTGACCGACGTGTTGGCCTACGCCGACGGCTACCGGGCCGGCCACTGGGCCGTCGCGAGCTACGCACGGGCGTTCGCCGTTACCGCTGCCGGCTGGTCGTTGCTCGTGGCGGTCGCGTTCGCGACGGTTCGGATGGCCCTCGTACCACGGTAGCGGACGGCCACAGGCCACGACCGCCCCGTCAGACGGAACCGGCGCCACACGGCCGCGACACCGCGGTGTTTTTCAGGGCGACCGGCGAATCGAGGGGTAATGGAAGTGCTCACGCTCGGTCCAGAGGGGACCTACTCCCACCGTGCGTCCGAGGCGGTCGGCGACGACATCGCGTTCGCGGAGTCGATGACGGCGGTCGTCGA
>CAZUWC010000384.1:0-2333 GCA_964623935.1 uncultured Halobacteriales archaeon | reverse complement strand
CGCGCTCGGTACCGCGAGTGGGCTGACACCCGGACTCCACGCGAACAACTTCGCGCTGTTGATGGCCGCGTTCGCGCCGTCGCTGCCCGGCCCGCCGCGGTACGTCGGTGCTGCGATGCTCGCAGCGGGCGTGACGCACACGTTCCTCGACATCGTGCCGGCGCTCGCCCTCGGTGTCCCGGACCCCGCCATGGCCGCGACCGCGCTGCCCGGTCACAGACTCGTTCTCCAGGGGCGGGGCCGCGAGGCGCTCCGACTGTCGGCGCTGGGGAGCGCCCTCGCCGTCGCCTTCGCCGTCCCGCTCGCGGTGCCCGTCACGGCCGCGATGGAGCGGGCCTATCCGGCGATCCGGGCCCACCTGCCGCTCGTGCTCGGGACCGTCGCGCTCGCGCTGGTGGCCACCGAACGCACGACCCGCGCCAGGTTCGGCGCGGCGTTCACCATCGCAGCCAGCGGCGCACTCGGGACGGTGACACTCGACGTGCCCGCCCGGGGGCTGCTACCCAGCGGCGGGATGCTCGCCCCGCTCTTTGCGGGACTGTTCGGCGCCCCCATCCTGATCGAGGCGGTCGGCGGGGCCGGTGTCCCGCCACAGGCTGACGCGTCCGTCGTTCCCTCGCGCCGGACCGTCGCGAGCGTGGCACTCGTCGGGACGCTCGCTGGCGCGGTCGTGGGCTACCTGCCGGGCATCTCGGCGGCCATCGCGGCGACCGGCGCGCTGGTGGCGCTCCCGTCGCGTGGCCCGCGGGCGTTCGTCGTCGCGACCAGCGGCGTCAACACTGCAAACACGATCTTCGCTCTCTTCGCACTCGTCGCACTCGGTACACCCCGGACCGGCGTGCTCGTGGCACTCGAGGACGCCGGCGTCCCCCTCGAGGTCCCGATGTTACTGGCGAGCGTCGCCCTCGCCGCGGCAGTCGCGTTCGTTCTCGTTCTCGTGGTCGGCGACCGCTATCTGACCGCCGTCGGAGGGGTCGACAACACCCTGTTGTCGGTATCGGTCCTCGCGTTGCTCTGTGTGCTGGTGGTCGCGTTGACCGGCGCTGTCGGGCTTGGTGTCTTCGCCGCGAGCGGCATCGTCGGACTCGTTCCCGCGCGGTTCGGGGCCCGACGTGCGACCTGCATGGGCGTGTTGCTCGTTCCCCTGGCGCTGGGGACGTGATCGCCCGAACCCACGCAGGGAATAGGAGTCGCGGCGGCGACGGGACGCAGCCCTTAACCCGCTGCCACGACAAAGCGTGGTATGACCGACAACCCCGAGGACCCCGAGGACCACGCCTTCTCAGAGGGGCAGGGGTTCGAGGACCCCTACGAGGCGTTCGACATCGACCCGCCTGAGTTGCAGGTCGACACCGACCAGGTCGACCCCGTCGACTCGCGGGCCCTCGCGGACACGCTCGACAGCGCCCAGTTCCCCGCCGACCAGGTCGACGCCGACACACTGCTCGACGTTGGGCTGGACTACATGCGCATCAACCGCCACGAACAGGCCGTCGACACCTTCGACCGGGCCGCACGCTTCGCCGAGGACGACCACGTGGTACAGGAGGCCTGGGTCAACAAGGGCGTCGCCCACGCCGAGATCGAGGAGTACGACGCCGCAATCGGCGCCTATCGCGAGGCGCTGGACATCGACGACGATTCCGAACACGCCGCGACGGCGGAGACGAACCTCGCCTACGCCCTCTGGGAGTTCGGCCGCACCGAGGAGGCCCTGGAACACGCCGAGCGCGCGGTCGAACTGGACCCGCGCTTCGGCCAGGCCTGGTACAACCGGGGCTTTTTCCTCAACGAACGGGGCCTCGCCGAGGACGCCCTGAACTGCTTCGACAACGCCGTCCGCCTGGGCTTCAAGAACGTCGACCTCCTGGAGGAGAAGGCGATCGCCCTCGAACAGCTCGGCGAGGACGAACGCGCCGAGGAGGTCGCCCGTGAGGCCGAACAACTCCGGGAAGACCGGGAAGAGCAACTGGTCGAGTGACGGGACAGGGCGGAGACACTATGGCACTGCTCCTCAACGAACGCGAGACCCAGGAGGGCATACTCGTCTCGGTCTGTGACGCGGACGTCCTCGGGGAGAGCTTCGAGAACGGCGACGTCTCGCTGACTGTCGATGCGGCCTTCTACGACGGCGAGGAGGCCGAGGAAGCGGCCGTCGTGGACAGTCTGGCCCGGTGTTCGGTGGCGAACATCGTGGGCACCCGCTCGGTCGAGCTGGCCGTCGAACACGGGTTCGTCGAAGAGGAGAACGTCCTCGACGTCGGCGGGACCCGTCACGCCCAACTGCTGTGGCTCTGACTGGACTCCATGTGCGCCGCGGTACGTCGTGCGAT
>CAZUWC010000383.1:0-2337 GCA_964623935.1 uncultured Halobacteriales archaeon | reverse complement strand
GCGTGGATCTGGCCCGAGGAAACACTGTGTCCCGACGGCCCGCTGGCGGCCTGCAAACTCGCCGCGCTGGCGACCGACCGACCCCTCGCCGACCGGGCCGCGGAGATCGAGACCTACCCCATCCGGCGGGCCAGCGTCGAGACTGACGAGAAATCGGCCGTCATGGATCACGTTCGCGAGCGCGTCGAGGCCCGCTACGACGATGTCGCCACCCTGGACGGCGTCCGTGTCGACCTCGGGGACGCGTGGTTCCTGCTGCGAGCCAGCGGCACGCAACCCCTGGTTCGCGTCACGGCCGAGGCACGCGACCCCGACCGGGCAGCGGACGCGTTCGCGGAGGCCCGAGCCGTACTCGACGAGAGTCGAGACACCGAACGGTGAGCGCGGCGGGGCGGGAAAGAAGGGAAGATAGTTGAGTGCCGGTACCCCGGGCGGCGCCAGCTATCCGCGACGGGTCGACCGGGCCTTCCGGACGTCGGCGCCGTCGCGGATCTTGTCCTCGCACTGCGGACAGACCCGGGGCCTGTCGACCCCGTTCGGTGTGAAAACGCGCGCGTAGTCAGTCGTGACGAACGCACCACAGTTCTGGCATTCCGGCATACACTCAAACGATTACTCTCACCCGTCTTAATTATTTGTGATGTGGAACGGACCGGTGCTTTATACCCGTGGCGCCCAGGGGCCCGGTGTGCACACCGCCGTCGTCGCCGGCGTCGGCCCCGGTCTCGGCGCGTCGCTCGCGCGGCGCTTCGCCGAGGAGGGCTGTCGTGTCGGCCTGCTCGCCCGCTCGGAACCGTTCCTCGCCAAGTTCGCCTGCCGCGGGATGGCCGAGTCACTGGCCCGCGAACTCGGACCGGAGGGCATCCACGTCGCCCACGTCGTCATCGACGGGCAGATACTGACTCCCGAGGTCGAGGCGGCCGATCCCGACCGGCCCGCCGAGGAGTACCTCGATCCCGACGCCATCGCGGACACCTACTGGCATCTCGTCGAGCAGGACCGCTCCTCGTGGTCCCTTGAAGTCGACGTGCGCCCCCACGTCGAGGACTTCTAGAGGTCGACCGTCAGCTCGCCGTCCTCGTCGAGTTCGAGCACCCCGTCGAAGCGGTCCCGAAACTCCGCGACGGTGCGGTCGTCGTGGACGCCGGCCGCGAGGTGGAAGAGACCGACAGCGTCGTGGTCGTCGAGCAGCCCCTGGATGGCGGCGACGGCCTCGCGGACATGCGCCTGTTCGGCGTAGTAGATCATCTCCGTCACGGAGTCGACGCTGACGCGGCGCTTGCCGTCGGTCTCCTGGAGAAACTGCCGGACCTCGTCGACGATGCCGTCGAGGTCGTCCGGCGCGCTGACGTAGCGGACCCGCTCGCTCTGTCTGCGGGTGTACCCCCGCTCGACCGAGAGGGTGTCGAGGATGGTCGCCTTCTCCTGGTCGATGCCGTAGTGGTCGAGTTTCTGTCGGACCTCGCGGGCGGTCGTCCGCGTGGAGACGACCAGCAGGTGGTCGGTGTCGGTCACGAGAAAGTCCGTGTCCACGCGGTCGGTCTCGGCCGTACTCGGGTGGACCAGCAGGATAGCCGTCCCGCCGGGCACCCGCTCGGGCGCGTTCTCGATCGCCAGCGTATACTCCATATACCCGGGCAAGCGCCGCCGAGCGTCTTAACTGGCCTGATTGTTGATCCTGCGTCCCCAGTCGCGGTCGCGCGCTCCCGTACGGTCCCGGCAAGGAACTTTGGCGGTGGCCCCACAACGGCGGCCATGGCACCTGCACCGACCGTCGTCGGCCTCTGTGGCAGCCTCCGCGAGGCGAGTTACACCCGCGTCGCGCTCGAGCACGCACTCGGAGCCGCACGCGAGCGCGGCGCGGAGACAGAGCTGCTCGACTTGCGAACCCTCCAGTTGCCGGTCTTCGACCCGGACGAGCGCGAGGCCGGCGACGCCGGGCACCTCAAGAGACGCGTCCAGCGGGCCGACAGCGTCCTCCTGGGGACGCCGATGTACCACGGTTCCTACTCGGCGCCGCTGAAGAACGCCATCGACTACTGCGGGTTCGACGAGTTCGAGAACACGACCGTCGGCTTGCTCGCTGTGGCCGGCGGGAGTTTCCCCATCACCGCCCTGGAGCACCTCCGCTCGGTGTGCCGGGCGCTGAACGCCTGGGTCCTCCCCTACCAGGCGGCAGTCCCGGAGTCGGGCTCGCAATTCGAGGACGGAGCCTTCCGCGACGAGGACGTCGGCGACCGGGTGGCCGTCCTCGGCGAGCGGGTCGTCGAGTACGCCAACATCCAGCCCGACCCGGCCTGCTTCGAGAGCGGCGAGAACGTGGGTGCCGGCGATTGA
>CAZUWC010000382.1:0-2360 GCA_964623935.1 uncultured Halobacteriales archaeon | reverse complement strand
CGTTTCCGTGGATATATACACAGCCCCCGCGTACCCGGCGTAATGACGCGGATCGACGTCATCGACAACCACGGGCAGTTCACCCACCTGGAGCAACGGGCGCTCCGGGATATGGGGGTCGACGTCGAGCTGGTGGACAACGAGACCCCGCCCGAGGAGCTCGACGCCGACGGGCTCGTCCTCTCGGGGGGACCGGACATCGACCGGATCGGCAACTGTCCCGACTACCTCGACCTGGACGTCCCGGTACTGGGGATCTGTCTCGGGATGCAGGTCATCGCGGACGAACTCGGCGGCGAGGTCGGCCCCGGCGACTACGGCGGGTACGCAGACGTCACCGTCGAAGTCACCGACGACGAGGACCCGCTGATCGGGTCGCTGGCCCCCGAAACCAGGGTGTGGGCCAGCCACGCCGACGAGGTCAAGCGCGTCCCGGCGGGCTTCGAGCGCACCGGCCGGAGCGACGTCTGCACTGTCGAGGCGATGAGCGACGACGAGCGGGACCTCTACGGCGTCCAGTGGCATCCCGAGGTCGCACACACCGAGGAGGGCGAGGCGGTCTTCGAGAACTTCCTCGCACTCTGTGAATAAATCGACAAGAAATTTTATGCCGGAAGGCAAACCCACCACCACACAATGACAGCGACGCAGGGGAACCTCGCAGCGATGTCCCGGTACATCGTCGGGACACCGCGGTGGTACTCCAGTGTGGCGGTCGCGCTCGTGCTGGCCGCGCTCACCGGCCTCGCTGCCTTCGATTCGGCCTACCTGCTCGACGACGCCTGGCGGGGCGTGTTCTTCATCGGTCTCCCGACGGTCATCGCGAGTTTCTTCACCGCGCCCGTCGACCGCCGCCTGGGCGGGCAGATGACGCCCGACCGCTCCTCGCTGCTCGCGCTGGTCTGTGAACTGCTCGTCATCGGAGTCCTGACCGTCGCGGCGATTCTTTCGGTCCTGCTGGGGTTGAGCCAGACGTTCGTCCTCGACGCGTTGCTGGTCGCGCTGGCGGCCATCTTCGCGTTGCGGCTACTGGTCCTGATGGCCATCTCCCGCGGGTCGATCCTCCGGGCGGCGGTGCCCGCGAGTATCCAGACGGTTGCGGCCGCAGTGTTGCTCTTCATCTACAGCGGGACGCTGTACTCGCTGCAGGTCGGCGGCCCGCTGTTGCAGACGTTCCTCGCCCGGCCCCAGGAGGCGCCCCTGCAGTTACAGTACGCCGTCTACCCGTTCGATTTCGTCATGCTGACGATCATCTGTCTCGTCCACGCGGGTGCCGTCTGGGTGTTCCTTACCGTCATCGACCGGCCCTGGCGGTCGAGTCTCGGCGTGTCGGTGCTGGATTTCGTCCAGGGCTTTGTCGGCTACATCGCCGAGGGAACGAGCGAACTCGAGGAGTTCTTCGAGGACATCGGCGAGGATGCCCTCGTACCGGTCACGGTGCTGTCCTTTCGTCGGCCCGACGGCAACGAGAAAGCGCGGTTCGTCCTCCCGATGATCCATCCGGGGCCGATGGGCGACATCGGCGGCGGCAACCTCCCGGTGAAGGTGGCACGCGCCACCGACGGCCTCTGTTTCCCGCCCCACGCCACGGCGGGCCACGACTTCAATCTCGTCACGACACGCGAAGTCGACACGGTCTGTGAGACCGCCGAACGGGCCTACCAGCGCGTCGAGTACACCGAGACGGCCACCCGCGGCGCTCGACTGTCCGAAGGTGCGGCCACCCTCACGGGGCAGGCCTTCGGCGACGACGCGCTCGTGGTGTCGACGTTCTCGCCGACCCCCGCCGACGACGTCGAGTACGCGGTCGGTCTCTCGGCGATGGCCGAGGCCAGTTCGGCGGGCCTGGAGGACATCCTGCTGGTCGACGCCCACAACTGCAACGACGGCCTCACCGGTGAGGACCTCGGGCACGTCGTTCCCGGGAGCGAACGCTCCTTCGACATGATGAACGGGGCCGGTCGGCTGGGAACGCGGCTTCGAGCCCTCAACCAGCATCCCGTCAGACTGGGGACGGCCTGGGACGAGACGCCGTGGGACCCCGCGGACGGCATCGGGCCGCTGGGGGTGCGCGTCGCCGTCGTCGAGGCCGGCAGTCACACCACCGCCTACGTCCTCGTCGACGGCAACAACATGGAGCCCGGCCTCCGCGAGCGCGTCCTTGGGGCAATCGACGAGGTCGACCTGGTGGAGGTGATGACAACCGACACCCACGTCGTCAACACGGTCGAGGCCGAGAACCAGGTCGGCGAGGGCATCCCCGAGGACGCCTTCGTGACGCTCGTCCGGTCGCTGGTCGAGAACGCCATCGAGGACCTCGAGCCGGTCGAGGCCGGGATGGCCAGCGAGAAGGCAGAGGT
>CAZUWC010000381.1:0-2361 GCA_964623935.1 uncultured Halobacteriales archaeon | reverse complement strand
GGGCTCGACACCACCATCGAGTCCTTCCTCCGCTACAAAACCGTCATCCTCTGACTTTTAAATCCCCCCATCTTGCGGGGAACAATCGACACCGGCACCCGGCGTGTAGCCTGGGGTGGACGCATGACAGTTTCCACCGAGACGCCCGAGGTGTCGAACTCGGGCGAGCGACCTGGAAGCACGCATCGACCGTGGAACACCCTCCGCAACGGCCTTCTCGGCGGGGTCGTCGGACTGGTCCTGTCGTTCCTGCCGTTCTCGACGGCACTGGGCGGCCTCGTGGCCGGGTACCTCGAAGGCGGTACGGCCGTCGACGGCGCGACCGCCGGCACGGTAGCGGGGCTGACGGCACTCGTCCCGCCCGCCGTGGCCGCGGTCGCCATCGTGGCCCTTCCTGCCGTGACCGTTCCCGTGGGGACCCTGCCGCCGGCGTTCCTGATCGCGGCCGGAGTCTTCGTCGCGGCCGTCTACGTCGTGGGCTTCAGCGTCCTCGGCGGCGCGGTCGGGGCCTCCCTGCAGAGCCACGTCCGGGAGTGAGTCGCCACTCGCCGTCGTGGATTCTCAGAAGAACTCCAGCTTGTCGCGGCGGTAGAGGTCGAGTTCGCTCACGGCCGCGACGTGCTGGTGTACGAACGAACTCCGTTCGTACCTCGGAGGGGTTGACGACGGTCACGGCGACGCCGTCGGACATGCCTCATACTGTCGGCTATAAGCCCGTGAGCAGTTTCGCCCCACCCGGGGCGCGAAATCGCTCACGAAGTTATAGCCGACAGTATCAGTCCGCACTCGCCGTGACTGGTTCGCCCTCGTCGGTGGGCGACTCCAGCGAGGTGGCGATGCCCCCTGCGAGAGCCAGGACGGCGGCCTCGTGGTTGGCTTTCGCGTCGCTGATCGCCATCGGGTGTGTGTCGTGTGTCTCGTAGGACGACAGGTCGAGCGCCTCTCCCTGCTCGTGGCAGTAGGAGGCGATTTCGGCCAGCAGCGAGTGGAGGTGGATGAGTTCCTGTTTTTTCATCAGTGTCTCAGGTAGGGGCTCGAAAGGTATAAATTCTATTTGAGGATGATTGACGCGGTACTTCGAGTCCGGTCCTCTCCCGTGGTTCACCGTCGAAACGCGAGTATTACTGGAGCGAAATATTCACCGGACGAGGTATGGGTCGTCGTCGGGGAAGAATCGTCCGAGATCCGAGACGCGGCGGTAGTCGGTCGACTGGAGTTCGACCAGCCCGTCCGCGAGGGCCTCGGCGTCGTCGTCGGTCCATTCGGCGGGTTCCTTGACCGGCATCACAAGCCACCCCGATCCGCGGAGTTCCGTCCCGTGGAGCGTCTCCATGTCGGGCCCTGTGCTCGCGCGTGCGGTGTAGTTCCCGAGGACGTGTGCCGTCGCGCGGGCACCCACGGGCAGGAGTACGTGGGCGGTGATCGCACGGAGTTCGGCGTCGAAGAAGGGTTCCATCGCCGCGTAGTCGTCGGCTGTCGGCGGTCCGTCGGTGACACACATGTACAGATACGAAAAGAAGGTGCGCCCGAGCGGGGTTTTCTGGCTGTCGACGTCCCGGACCAGGTCGGCCCGTTCGAGCGTCCGGAAGAACGCCTCAGACCAGGGTTTGCCGGTGAAGGGGACGCCACTCTCGGCGCCGCCGTGGACGCCGGGGTGGTCCCCGACCACGTGGAAGTCCGCGCCGGTGGGGCCGTACCCCGGGACGAACCGCTCGCAGGGCGGTGACATCCCGAAGGGGTTCCGGCGCGTGGCTGCGACGAACTGCACACCCAACCGAGGCACCGGCGGGTAGAAAATTCGCACGGTTCGTCCCGGCGTCCGTCGCCAGTCCCGGGAAAGCGGCGCGCCTTCGGAACTGTTTTACCGGCACGTTGGCCACCATATCGCAATGAGCGACCTCGAGGCGGAGTACCGACTCGAGTACTTCACCGAGAACGGATTCGAGCGCAGGGAGTGCCCGGAGTGTGGGTGTCACTTCTGGACGCGCGACGAGGACCGGGTGACCTGTGGGGAACCGCCCTGCGAGCCCTACCAGTTCATCGACAACCCGGGCTTCGAGGACTCCTACAGCTTGGAGGAGATGCGCGAGGCCTTCCTCTCCTTTTTCGAGGAACGTGACCACGAGCGGATCGACCCCTATCCGGTGGCAGCAAACCGGTGGCGCGACGACGTGCTTCTGACGCAGGCGTCGATCTACGACTTCCAGCCGCTGATCACCTCCGGGACCACGCCCCCGCCGGCGAACCCCCTCACGATCAGCCAGCCCTGCATCCGGATGCAGGACATCGACAACGTCGGCAAGACGGGCCGGCACACGATGGCCTTCGAGATGATGGCCCACCACGCGTTCAACGCCCGCG
>CAZUWC010000380.1:0-2386 GCA_964623935.1 uncultured Halobacteriales archaeon | reverse complement strand
CGCCGTCCCGGAAATCATTCATTGTTGTTTGCCAACGATAATCATTAATACTCCATTATACAGTGATAAGTATTTAGTCGGAACCGCTCGTTCTAACACGTACGGGCTTGACAGGCCAGGAGGTACCATGACAGATACGAACCTAATGTGGCGAATCGCTGGTGGGTCGGGCGACGGTATCGATTCGACCAGTCAGAACTTCGCCAAGGCGTTGATGCGGTCGGGCCTGCACGTGTTCACACACCGGCACTACCCCTCGCGGATCCGTGGTGGGCACACGTACGTCGAGGTACGGGCCGGGTCGGAACCGATCAGGTCGCGCGGTGACGGCTTCAACTTCCTGCTCGCGCTGGGCGACTCCTTCGCGCGCAACCCCGACGAGCAGGCCTACTACGGCAACGAACAGGTGAAGCCGCTGACCGAGAACCTGGACGATTTGAACGAGGGCGGGATCATCGTCTACGATTCCGGCCTCATCGAGGAGGAGGACGCCGCGGACGTCCGCCTGGAGGAACGGGCCGAGGAGAACGGCTGGCACGTCTACCCGATGAACCTGCGGGAACTGGCCCGCGAACACGGCCGCGAGGTGATGCGCAACACCGCCGGCGTCGGCGCGACCGCCGCCCTGCTGGATATGGACACCTCGTACTTCGAGGAACTCATCGGCGAGGCGATGTCCGGCGAGGCCGAGGAGGCGAACCTCGAGATCCTCGAAGAGGCCTACGACCGGGCCGCCGGCTTCGAGCACACCCACGACCTCCAGATCCAGGAGGGCGACCACGAGACGACACAGGCGCTGATGTCCGGGTCGAACGCCATCGCCTACGCCGCGCTGGACTCGGGGTGTCGGTTCATCTCGGGGTACCCGATGACCCCCTGGACGGACGTGTTCACCATCATGTCCCAGAACCTCCCGAAGTTCGGGGGTATCGCCGAACAGGTCGAAGACGAGATCGCGGCCGCTGCGCTGGCGATGGGCGCCTCCCACGCCGGCGTCAAGGCCATGTCCGGCTCCTCGGGTGGCGGGTTCGCGCTGATGAGCGAGCCGCTCGGGATGGCCGAGATCACGGAGACGCCGGTCGTCCTCGTCGAGGCGATGCGGGCCGGCCCCTCGACGGGCATGCCCACCAAGACCGAACAGGCCGACCTGGACCACGTCCTGTATACGAGCCAGGGTGACACCTGCCGGGTCGCCTTCGCCCCGGGCAACCTGGAGGAGGCCTACGAGCAGACGCGGCAGGCCTTCTACCTCGCCTACGAGTACCAGTTGCCGGCCATCCTCGTCTACGACCAGAAACTCGGCGGCGAGATGCGCAACGTCCCCGCCGACACCTTCGACCGCGAACCAGACCCCTCGCTGGGGTCAGTGCTGACCGAGGAGGAAATCGCCGATGCCGCCCACCACGAGTCCGGGAAGTTCAAACGCTACGAGTTCTCCGGCGAGGACGGCGTCAGCCCGCGGTCGATCCCCGGCCAGAAGGACGGGCGGTTCCTCGCGACGGCCAACGAGCACAACGAGGTCGGCCACATCAGCGAGGACCCCGACAACCGCAAGCTCCAGATGGACAGCCGTCTGGAGAAACTGCGGAGCATCCGCGCGGAACTGGACGACCGCGAGGCCAGCCACCAGACCTACCACGGCCCCGCGGGTGCCGAACTGGGCATCCTCACGTGGGGCAGCCAGCAGGACACGGTCTTCGAAGCGGTCGACCGGCTGAACGCCCGCGGCGGGGAGGTCAAGGCCCTGGGGGTTAGCGACCTGAAGCCATACCCCGAGACAGAAGTGCGGGCCTTCCTGGAGAGCGTCGAGGAGTGTGTGGTGGTGGAGATGAACGCCACCGGCCAGTTCCGCGGGCTCACCCAGCGGGAACTGGGCCAGTACGGCGAGAAGCTGTCCAGCCTCCTCAAGTACGACGGCGAAACGTTCGAGCCCGGCGAGATCGTCGAGGGCTTCGAGTCGAGCATCGACGGCGGCCAGCCGGGCGGCCAGAACGTGAAGTTCGTCCCGGCAGCAGGTGATTGATATGAGTGCATTCACAGCCATCGGCGAGGAACGCGAGGCAGACAGAGAGGAGTTCACCCCCGGCATCGAACCGCAACCGACGTGGTGTCCCGGGTGTGGCGACTTCGGCGTCCTCAAGGCGCTGAAACAGGCCATGCCCGAGGTCGGTCGGTCGCCCGACGAGACGCTGCTCGTGACCGGCATCGGCTGCTCGGGCAAGCTCTCCTCGTACTTCGAGAGCTACGGCTACCACGCCATCCACGGGCGCACGCTGCCCATCGCACGGGCGGCCAAACTCGCGAACCCGGGCCTGGAAGTGATCGCCGCCGGCGGCGACGGCGACGGCTACGGCATCGGCGGCAACCACTTCACCCACACCGCCCG
>CAZUWC010000379.1:0-2391 GCA_964623935.1 uncultured Halobacteriales archaeon | reverse complement strand
ATCACTCCTGAAGGTTGGGAATCTACGCTCTGGGACCGACGACGAGCGAAACGACCCGTGAGAGTCCCGGAGGGTCGAGCGCGCCGAGGGCTTTTTGCGTCTCGTCAGTCATCACAACCACGCGTTCGATCCCACAGAGCGATACCTGTAAACCCAATCGGTCCCAACAACGAATAATGACGGACGCACCCGAGGGCCACCCGGTCGTCCTCTTCGACGGCGTCTGCAACCTCTGTACGACCACGGTGCAGTTTCTCATCCGCCGGGACCCCGAGGGGCTGTTCCGCTTCGCGCCCCTCCAGTCCGACGTGGCCCAGGAGTTGTTGGCCGAGCGCGGGCTGGCGGACCACGACCTGGACTCGATCGTGCTGATCGAGGGCAACGAGACGTACGTCAAGTCCGACGCCGCGATCCGGATCGGGGTGCTGCTCGGCGGCGTCTACCGCCTGCTCGGACCCACGAAGTACCTTCCCCGGCTCCTCCGGGACGCGGTATACGACCTCGTGGCGACGTACCGCTACCGCGTGTTCGGCAAGCGCGACCGGTGTATGATGCCAACCGAGGAGAACAAGCGCCGCTTTCTTGCCGGCGGCCCCACAGGAGAGTCGGCGGGCGACGGCGGCGAAACGGCGGCGGCCGGGAGCGACTGACCCGGCGACCCTGATCAGTTGCCCCTGTTGACATCCGATTCGGCGTTCGACGCTCGGACACACAGGAATGTCGGGTATTTCAGTCGTTTCTCGTAGGATTCCGGTTTTTTTTCTCTGAACGTCTCTGTGGGCTTCGGTTCGACCAGTGCCTCCAGCCCGAACCCGGTTTCGACGAGTGGGTTGATGACCTCCGAAAACGGCCGGCGGTAGAACGGGACACTAATGTCGTCACCGGAGGTCGACCACGTCATACGTTCTCGTTCGGTTTCGAAGTAGTTCTCGGCCTCGAACGCGAGGTAGTCGTCAAGTGGATGGTGGGTCGAGAATGCGAGGAATCCACCCGGTCGGAGGAGACGAGCAAACTCCGTGAACGCCTGTCGCCAATCTTCGACGTAATGAAGCGAAAGGCCGCTGACGACACCGTCGAACTCGTTGTCGTCTGCGAAGTCACAGGACGTTCCAATATCCGCCCGGCGAACTTCTGCTCGACCGTTGATTCGTTGCCTCGCCTGTTCGACCATCTCACTGCTCTTGTCAACAGCGACGACGTTCGCACCCCTCTCGATCAACCACTCGGTGTACCGACCGCGTCCACAGCCCGCATCTAGAACTTGTTTGCCCTCTGTATTTGGAACGAGTTCCGTCATCGCAGGAAATTCCAGATCCGCGCAGTATGGGTCCTCTTCGTGGGTCTTGTACGTCCGCGACAGTTTGTCGTATGCGTTCTCTACGGTGGGACTCTCGTCAGACGGCATGAATACGATTGTGTGTCACTCGTCGAATTAATCGTTGTGATCTCCGGGCGCTCGATCCGCCCCTCGAAGGATCCGGTGTCGTAGTACGCCGCCGGAAACTCCCCGACTGACTCCGCCCCGACGATCGGCGCGTGTGCCTCGTGCCACGCCCGGCGGACAACTGACTGATACTGTCAGACGTGAGTTGTTCACATCGTGCTGTCGAATGAGACTGTGACACGGCTGAAAAACCCGCTTGTGAGTATCGACAGTGTGAAAGAGTCACGTCCGACAGTACGAACACTGTCCACGTCAGCGGGGTCGCTGGTCGGATCTCGAAACCTGCCAGCCACAGGGGTTAACCACTCGCCACTCCGAGAGCCGGTATGCTCTCGTTCATCGGGCTGGGGCTGTACGACGAGCGCTCGATCACGCTCAGGGGGCGGGACACGCTCGAATCGGCGGACGCCGTCTTTGCGGAGTGGTACACTAGTCGGCTCGCGGGGACGAGCGTCGAGCGCCTCGAAGCCGTCCACAGCGTCGACATCGAGGTCCGGGACCGGGCAGGCGTCGAGCAACAGCCCGAGCCGATTCTCGACGCCGCCGAGTCGGGCCACGCCGCATTCCTGGCCGCCGGCGACACGATGATATCGACGACACACGTCGACCTGCGCCTGCGCGCCCACGACCGAGGGATCGACACCCGCGTGATCCACGGCACGACCGCACAGACGGCCGCGAGCTCGCTGACCGGCCTCCAGAACTACCGCTTCGGGAAGGCCACCACCCTGCCGTTCCCGGAGACCCACGGCGGCGTCCCTGACAGTGTGATCGAAACGATCGAGAACAACCGCGAGCGCGACCTCCATACCCTCGTGTACCTCGACATCGACGGCGAGAACGAGCGGTTCCTGACCGGCGACCGCGCTGCCGACCTCCTCGCCGACCCGCTCGGCGATCCGCTGGGCGTGGTGGTCGTCCAGGCCGGCAGCGACGGTCCCACTGTC
>CAZUWC010000378.1:0-2396 GCA_964623935.1 uncultured Halobacteriales archaeon | reverse complement strand
TGGGAGGTCGAGTTGATGATCGACGACCTGTCGGAACTCGTGCCGATGCTCGAGGAGGCCCGGACCATCCGCTCGTTCTGGGGTGTCCGGCCGCTGTACGAACCCCCCGAGGTCGGAAGCGACGATCCGACGGACATCACCCGCGACTACTTTCTGCTCGACCACGAGAAGCGCGACGGTCTCCCGGGGATGACGAGCGTCGTCGGCGGGAAGCTCACGACCTACCGGATGATGGGCGAGGAAGCCAGCGACCACGTCTGCGGGAAGTTCGGGATCGACGCCGACTGCCGGACCGCCGACGTCGCGCTCCCGGGCAGCGAGGACTTCTCGGTGTTGCGCGACTACATGGACGAGTTCGGCCTCCGGTCGCCAGTCGGCCGGCGGAGCGTCGAGCGCCTCGGATCGCGGGCCGAGGAGGTGCTCGCGATCGACGGGCCGAACCCGACCGTCTGCGACTGCGAGGGCGTCACCCGCGCCGAGGTCCGGGACGCCATCGACCAGTCGGGGTCTGACCTCAACGCCGTCCGCATCCGGACCCGCGCCTCGATGGGCAACTGCCAGGGCGGCTTCTGCTGTCACCGGCTGGCCGGGGAGCTTCACCGGGACTACGACGAGGTGACGACCCGGGCGGCCTGGGACGAACTCCTCCAGGAGCGCTGGAAGGGACAGCGCCACGCCCTCTGGGGCGAGCAACTCTCCCAGGCGATGCTGAACTACGCGCTCCACGCGACCACCCAGAACCGCGACAACGACCCGGCCGACGGCGGCGAGGTCGACTTCGCGGCGTTCGACACCGGCCCGGAGCAGCTGGACGCGGACCCAGACCCGGACCCCGACGTCGACGTCGCGACGGACGGGGGTGGTCGGGGTGGCGATTGAGTCGGAGGTGCTGGTGGTCGGTGGCGGCCTCGCCGGTCTCACCAGCGCACTCGCGGCGGCCCGGGAGGGCGCGGACGTCCGGCTGGTCTCCTACAAGCAGAGTACCCTCCAGAGTGCGTCCGGGCTGGTCGATCTCCTCGGCTACACGCCCGACGGCGACCTCGTGGTCGACCCCTACGAGTCGATCCCGCGGCTCCCGGAGGCCCACCCCTACCGGACTGTCGGCGCCGCGACTGTCCGCGAGGCGATGGGCCTGTTCGACGACGCAGTCCCCGGGTACCGGGGGGCTCACACCGACAGGAACGCCCTCCTGCCGACCCACGGCGGGACTGTCAAGCCGACCGCGCGCTATCCGGCGGGGGCCAGTGCCGGCCTCGCGAGCGACGGCCGGGACGCACTGCTCGTGGGGTTCGAGTCGCTCGTCGACCTCGAGGCCCCTCGTGCCGCAGCACACCTCGAGGCGGCCGGCGTCCCGTTCTCTGTCCGGGGCGTCACCGTCCGGTTTCCCGGCGACCTCCGCCCCGACGCGAAGGTCACGCGGTACGCGAAACTGCTCGACTCGGACGCCGAGGTGACAGTCGAGGGTCGCGCGCGGCCGGTCCGCGAGGCGCTGGCCGCCCGCGTCGAGACACACCTCGACGACGAGGCCCGCGTCGGGTTCCCGGCGATCCTCGGCGACGACGACCCCGCGGCCGTCCGGGACGCGCTGTCGGACCGCCTCGGTGCCGACGTCTTCGAGATTCCGATGGGTCCGCCCTCGCTGCCGGGACTCAGGCTCGCGGACGCGCTTTTCGCGGCCCTGGACGCGGCGGGTGCCAGCATCGAGACCGGCAACCCCGTTGTCGACTACGACGGCGAGGAGCGGATCGAGCGCGTCTTCGTCGAGAAGAACGGTGCCAGGATTCCCAACAGCGCCGACCAGTACGTCCTCGCGACCGGCGGGCTGGTCGGGAAGGGCGTCGAGTCCGACCGCGACTGTGTCTACGAACCGGTGTTCGACTGCCACGTCCCACACCCCGGGGACCGCTACGAGTGGTTCGACCGCGCGGCGTTCGGCGACCACTCCTTCGCCCGCTTCGGCGTGGTCACGGACGGCGATCTCCGCCCGGCCGGCGGCGGCGGCAATCCCGAGTTCAGTAACCTGCGGGCCGCCGGCGCGGTCCTGGGCGGATACGACTTCGCCGCCGAGAAATCCGGCAGCGGCGTCTCCATCGCGACGGGCTACGCCGCCGGGCGCAGTGCCGCGGAGGCGGTCCGATGAGCGACGCGAACCCGGGACAGTTCGACCCGGACGACGCTGCGAGCGGGGACGGAGGCGGGTTCGCGCCCACACATCCGAACGCCGGCGAGGAGTTCGAGGCCGTCGACGTGTTCCCCGAACCCGAGGAGTTCGACCTGCGGTCCGGCGCAGACTCGTGTTACAAGTGCTCGACCTGCGATACGAACTGCCCGGTCGCGGAGGTCGACGACGACTTCCCCGGCCCGAAGTTCCAGGGGCCCGAACAGTGGCGGCTCAA
>CAZUWC010000377.1:0-2400 GCA_964623935.1 uncultured Halobacteriales archaeon | reverse complement strand
GGTCGTGACCCTACGGAAATTCGGAGCGCTTCAGCGCGGCGCGGATATCTCGGACGCTATGCCTCGGCGAGTATGTCGTGATAAAAAGCCGCGTGCTCGTCGGCCACCTCCTCCCAGGACCGCTCCTCGTACTCGATGGGGGTATCGAGCGAGAGTGCGTGCTTGATGCCATCGGCGATGGACGCGGAGTCGGGCTGGACCTCGATGACACAGTCCCCGGGGAGCAGTTCGGCGACGCCACTCCGGCAGGCGACGACCCGCGTGTCGACCGAGAGCGCCTCGACGATGGTGAGCCCGAACGGTTCGGCCAGCGATGGCGAGACGAACAGGTCGGCGCTGGCGTAGTAGTCGCCGAGGTCCGCCTGGTCGATGTAGCCGACGAACCGGACCCTGTCCGCGACGCCCAGCAGTTCGGCGAACCTGCGGAGCTGGTCGGTGAGGTGACCCGTCCCGCCGAGGACGAGCGTCACGTCGTCGCGCCCGAGTTTCGAGAGCGCGTACAGCAGGTACGAGAGCCCCTTCTGGTAGGTGTGCCGCCCCACGAAGAACAGCATCGTCCCGTCGATGCCGAGTTCCGCCTTGACGTCCCGCCCCGTCGGCTCGACCGAGGAGAAGCCGTTGTAGATGACCGTCGAGTCGGCGTCGTACTCGTGACGGATGCGTTCTCGCGTGAACTCGCTGACTGCGACGAGGTGGTCCGCGCGGTTGGCGATGCGCTGCTCGGTCCGGACCTCGCGGTCGGGCGGGTCGACGTTGCGGTCGGCCGACAGCGAGTGGAAGGAACTGACCCAGGTGACGTCGGCCTCCGAGCGGGCCCGCGAGCCCGGGTTGTACCCGAACCAGTCGTTCGTGTGGATGATGTCGGCTTCCGTCGACCGCTCGGCGAACTCCCCGGCGAGGCGGCCGATGCGCGTGATGATGTCGCCCTTCCCGGTCGGGACGCCGTGGACACCGGACCGGTCCTCGGGGGCGTACTCGGCCGGCAACACCAGTTCGAAGTCGACGTCCTCGCGCGTGTCGAACTGCTCGAACAGTTCCCCGACGACGATGTCGAGCCCGCCCGTGATTTCGGGCGGGAATCCCCACCCGAGCATCAGCACTTTCGGTGGCATCGCGTGTTCTCACGGTTCTCTCGCGGGGCACGCATATAGGTTCGTATCGCGTCTGCGCGGGGTTTCCGGGGGTTGAAATACTCGACACGAGAAGGCCGTGTATGCGTTTCGACCGACAGAGTGGTGTGTTCTGCCACCTGACGTCGCTCCCGGGCCCACACGGCGTCGGTGACCTCGGCGCCGGCGCCCGGGCCTTCGTGGACTTCCTCGACCGCGCCGACCAGTCGCTCTGGCAGTTCTGCCCCCTTGGGCCGACCTCGGGCGTCCACGGCGACTCGCCGTACCAGTCCTACTCGGCGTTCGCCGGCAACCCGCTGCTGGTCGACCTGCACGAGATTGCCGACCGGGGCTACCTCGGGGAGCGTGACCTCGACCCGCCCGAGGATGTCTCGCCCCACGAGGTCCGGTACGACCGCGTCCGCGAGTTCAAGCAGTCCCGACTCCGGACCGCCTACGGGCGCTTCGAGGCGGAGGCCACGGAGGACGAGCGGGCGGCCCTCGAAGCGTTCCGCGAGCGCGAGTCGGCGTGGCTCGCGGACTACGCGCTGTTCATGGCACTCAAAGCCGAGTTCGACGGCACACTCTGGACCGAGTGGCCCGAGCAGATCAGAACCCGCCAGCCCGACGCGCTCGACCGGTACCGGGAGGGCCTCGCCGAGGAGGTCCGCTTCCGGTCGTTCGTCCAGTGGGTCTTCGACGAGCAGTGGCGGGACCTCTACGAGTATGCGGACGAGCGGGGCCTGGGGCTGGTGGGGGACCTCCCCATCTACGTGGCGCTGGACTCGGCGGACGTCTGGGCGGCCGCGGAGGCCTTCCAGCTCGACGACGCGTACCGGCCGACGGCGGTGGCCGGCGTGCCACCCAACCCCGCCGACGACGGCCAGCGGTGGGGCAACCCCGTCTACGACTGGGACACCCTCCGGGACGACGACTACGGCTGGTGGCTCGCCCGCTTCGAGCGGCTGTTCGACCTCGTGGACATCGCCCGCATCGACCACTTCAAGGGCTTCGACGAGTACTGGGCCATCCCGGCAGAGGCGGACTCGCCGGGCGCCGGGGAGTGGCGCGAGGGGCCCGGCGCGGGCTTCTTCGAGACGGTGCAGGCCGAACTCGGCGACCTGCCCTTCTTCGTGGAGGACCTGGGATTCCTGGACGCGAGTGTCGTGTCGCTGCGCGACCGCTTTGGCTTCCCCGGGATGCGGGTCCCCCAGTACGCCGACTGGTGCGAGGAGGGGCACATGTACCAGCCGATGCACTTCCCCGAGGGGTCGGTCGGCTACACCTCGAC
>CAZUWC010000376.1:0-2433 GCA_964623935.1 uncultured Halobacteriales archaeon | reverse complement strand
GAGGACAGGCGCAAGGAGCGGGTCCTCTCGGACGACGAACTCGCGGCCCTGCGCGATCTCGGCAGGGAGATCGAGGAGTACTACGGCGACCCACAGGACGTCGAGTGGGCCATGGCTGACGGCGACGTGTACCTCCTGCAGTCCCGGCCGATCACGACCATCGACGACGGCGCGACGAGCGCGGGGGCCGCGGCCGGCGACGCCGATGGGAACGTCGCCAACGGCGGGGTCTCCGAGGGGGAGGCGGCGACCGACACCGACGAGGACCGGGTCGTCCTCTCGGGGCTGGGCGCCAGCCCCGGCCGCGCTTCCGGCGCGGTCAGCATCGTCGAGAAACTCGACGAGCTGGACAAGGTCGGCGAGGGCGACATCATCGTCGCGGAGATGACCACGCCCGACATGGTGCCGGCGATGAAGCGCGCCTCCGGGATCGTGACCGACGAGGGGGGGATGACCTCCCACGCGGCCATCGTCTCGCGCGAACTCGGCGTGCCGGCGGTCGTCGGCGCGAGCGACGCAACGGACCGCCTGCGCGACGGCCAGGTCGTCACCATCGACGGCGAGAAGGGCGGCGTCGAGACGGGGGCCATCGAGGAGGACGCCGAGCGCGACGCCATCGAGGAGGTCCGCCCGGACACGCCGGTCAAGCCGATGACCGCCACCGAGGTGAAGGTCAACGTCTCCATCCCCGACGCGGCCGAGCGGGCGGCGGCCACGGGCGCCGACGGCGTCGGCCTCCTCCGGATCGAGCACATGATCCTCTCGCTGGGGAAAACGCCCGACCAGTACATCGACGACCACGGCGCCGACGCCTACGTCCAGCAGATCGTCGACGGCGTCCAGCGCGTGGCCGACGAGTTCTACCCCCGGCCGGTGCGGGCCCGCACCCTGGATGCCCCCACCGACGAGTTCCGCCAGATGGAGGGCGGCGAGGACGAACCCGCCGAGCACAACCCCATGCTCGGGTACCGTGGCATCCGGCGCAGCCTCGACCGCCCCGATGTCTTCGCACACGAACTGGAGGCCTTCCGGAAACTCTACGAGATGGGCTACGACAACGTCGAGATCATGCTCCCGCTGGTCAACGACGCCGAGGACGTCCTCCGGGCCCGCGACCTGTTGCGGGAGGCGGGCATCGACACCGAGAAACGAAACTGGGGCGTGATGATCGAGACCCCCGCCTCGGCGCTGTGTGTCGACGAGATGGCCGCGGCCGGCATCGACTTTGCCTCCTTCGGGACGAACGACCTCACCCAGTACACCCTCGCGGTCGACCGGAACAACGAACGGGTCGCCGACCGGTACGACGAACTCCACCCCGCCGTTCTCGAACTCATCGGCGACGTCGTCGAAACCTGCCGGGAGCAGGGCGTGGCGACGAGCATCTGCGGGCAAGCTGGCTCGAAACCCCGGATGGTCGGTCATCTCGTCGAGGAGGGCGTCACCTCCATCAGCGCCAACATCGACGCCGTCCGCGACGTCCAGCACGAGGTCAAGCGCGTCGAGCAGAAACTGCTGCTCGATTCGGTGCGGTGACTCCCGTCGACTGCGGTCGCCACCCCGAGAGTGGGACGGGGAACCTGCGCGTTCATACTGATTGCTGTAACGATTTACCGGTTCAACCGCGTCACGCCGTGCGGTTGATCCGGAAAAGGCTTACAGCAATCACTATCAGTATCTGCCCCCGAGTGCTTCGACCGCCGAGATGTCCCCGATGGGGACGAAGTGTTCGGGCGTCTCGGCGTCCCCGGTGGGAGTGACCCAGATCCGGTAGGTCACGCTGGGGTCGACGTCGAACACCACCGCGCCGACTTGCGAGGCGCCCGCCGGGAGCGTGGAGTCGCCGATGTGCTGGACGTCGATGCGGTCGTCGGAGCCGATCTTCTGGGAGGGCTGTCGGTCGAAGCGCTGCCAGGCGTTCTCGGTCTGTAGACGGAAGTTCTTCCGGGGAAACGAGGCCTCGTCGTTCTGTGGGTTCGTCAGTTCCAGGGTGACGATCAGGAACGTCCCGTCTGCCGTGGCGGGGTTTATTTCACTGCCGACCTCGTCCGCCCGTGCCAGTTCCATGATCCGGTAGGTGAGTCGATTCCCGCCCTCGCCGATGCTGAACTCCTCGCCGAGTTCGTGGGTGAACGACGTCGTCTGCTCGGCGGTGGGCGTTTCGGTCGGTGTGGGCGTCTCCGTTTCTGCGGGCGTGGGCGTCTCCGTCGGTGCCTCGGTCGGCGCCGCGGTGGGTGTTGCGGTGGGTGTCGGGGTGGGCTCGTCGGATTCGGGCGTCGTCTCGCCGCCGTCACCGTCACCGCCACACCCCGCCAGGGCGGCCACGAGAACCGTTCCCGTCCCCGCCAACAGTCTCCGTCTGTGCATGTGCCAACTGTCACCACACAGTGTATTGAAACTGGCGTTCCCCGGTCGGTGTGGTCCGTTTCTGCC
>CAZUWC010000375.1:0-2442 GCA_964623935.1 uncultured Halobacteriales archaeon | reverse complement strand
CCATCTTCACGGAGGTCAACCCCATCGCGCTCATCTCGCCGCTGACGCTCGTGGTGCGCGATCTGCAGGGCGAGGCCATCGCCCTCTCGGAGTTCGTCTTCTCGACGACGCCGCCGTTGCTGTCGGCACTGGTGCTGTTCGGCCTGGGGCT
The DNA here is from genome assembly GCA_964623935.1 of uncultured Halobacteriales archaeon. Classification (GTDB taxonomy): domain Archaea; phylum Halobacteriota; class Halobacteria; order Halobacteriales; family Haloarculaceae; genus SW-9-67-25. Next base: position 2,291 of record CAZUWC010000375.1, on the reverse strand, counting down.
GGGGCTGTACCGCGAGGAGGACATGTTCGCACAGCGGTCGGTCCCGCTGAAACTGCTGGACGCGCTGGCCGGCCGGGTCCACCGGCGGTGGCACGTCGCCGCCCTGACCGCGGCCCTGCTCCCGTTCGTGTTCGTCCTCGAGTTGCTGGCCATCGCGACGCTGTTCGCGCTCGGGGAACTCTCGATTCCGCTCGTGCTGGTCGTCGTCGCCGTCGTCGAGGAACTCGCAAAGAGCCTCCACGTCTACGCGGCCTACGCCCACAGCCGGTTCGACCGCCGGCTCCGGACGGCCCTGGCCCTGGGCGCGCTCAGCGGCGTCGGCTTCTTCCTCGGGGAGAAGCTCACCCTCATCGCCCAGCTCGTGGGCCTCCCCGAACTCCAGGTCGGACAGGCGGGCCTCCAGATCGGCGTCCTCTCGGGGGTGGCGCTGCTGGTCGCGCCGCTGGCGTTGCACGTCGTCACCGCCGCCATCTCCGCGGTCGGGGCCAGCCGCGGCCGCCGGCCCTACGCCGTCGCGCTGGGAGTCGCCATCGCCCTCCACCTCGCCTACAACTTCACGGTGGTGATGGCCCTTGGCGGGTGAGGACCGCCCCCAGCCCGTTCCAGGCAGCGGCGCCGACGCGGGCGAGGACACACCGAGTGGCTGGCGGGGCTGGCTCGCGGACCCGCGGGTGACAATCGCGAAGCGGGACCTCGCGTCGCTGGGCCGGGAGAAGACCATCGTGCTGGCGTTGCTCATCCAGTTGTTCATCGCGGCGTTCTCCTCGTTTCTGGTGGTGGGGCTGACGTCGCTGTACGACCCCGGGTCGGTCGAGGGCGGCGAGGTGACGGTCGGGGTGACCGGCGACGCCGCCGAGGAGTTGCGGGCGGTCACAGCCGAGAAAAACAGCGTCACCGCCCGGGAGTTCGGCGACCGCGAGACGGCGATGACGGCCTTCGACCGCGGGGCCGTCGACGCGGTGCTCGCGGGGTCCACCCGGCCCGCGGAGGGTGGCGGCTCGACCGTCGATGTGGTCGCCGTCGTCCCCGCCGAGAACCTCCGGACGACACTCGTCGTCGTGCAGGTCAGGGAGGTGCTGACGGCCCTGGAGCGCTCCGAGCGCCTCGAACGCACGCCACACCTGGAGTTCCGGCCCGTCGAACTGCCCGCAGACGCCGGCGCGAGCCCCTACTTCGGGTTCACCTACACCGTCCTGATCCCGCTGCTCCTGTTCCTGCCGCCCTTCATCAGCGGGTCGGTCGCCGTCGACGCCATCACCGAGGAGATCGAACGTGGGACACTGGAGATTCTCCGCGTCGCGCCGGTCTCGCTGGTCGACATCGTCGACGGGAAGGCCGCCGGGATGGTCCTGCTGGCGCCGCTGCAGGCCCTGCTGTGGATTGCCCTGCTCGCGGTCAACGGTATCGCCGTCGGGAACGTCCTCCCGTTGCTGGGGTTCGTCACCGCCGCCGCGGTCATCGTGGTCGTCCTCGGGCTGGTGCTCGGGCTGGTGACCGCGCGCCGCCGGCAGGCCCAGCTGCTGTACTCGGTGTTCGTCATCGTGCTGTTCGGGCTGGCGGTCGTCCTCCCCGAACACCCGGCGACGACCGTCGCGAAACTCGCGGTCGACAGCCCGACCCCGGTCACCTTCGCCCACGTCGGCGGGGCGCTCCTCGTCGGGGCGGGGCTGTACGCCGCGACGCGACGGTTCGCCGGCCGTGTCGACCCCGAATCGCTCGCCTGACCGGTCCCCCCGGTACGCCACGTCAAATGTTTGATGACATATACGTTAAAGAGAAGGATACAATTTTGATACTATATCGGGTACTGTCGTCGACCGTCACAACCCCGCAGAATCAACGTTCGTCGAGTAGCTCGCGGGTGGCCTGCCGGACGGCGTCGTCGCTGGACTGGGCCGGTTCCCAGCCGAGTCCGGCGAGTTTCTCCACCGAGAGGCGCATCCGCGGGACGTCGCCGGTCCAGCCGCGGTCGCCGCCGGTGTACTCGCGGTCGGGCTCGACCCCCATCTCGTCGGCGACGATGTCGGCGATGCGGTCGACCGACGTCGTGGTCCGCGTGCCGAGGTTGTAGACGTTCAGCGCACCCTCGGCGTGTTCGACGACGTACAGCATCGCGTCCAGACACTCCTCGATGTGCATGTAGGACTTCTCCTGGCGGCCGTCCCCGAGGATGACCAGTCTGTCCGGGTTCTCCCGGAGTTTCTCGATGAAATCCGGGATCACGGCCCCCCGCAGGCGCGGGCCGACGATGTTCGCGAAGCGGTAGACCCACGCCCGGAGGCCGTGGCTGT
>CAZUWC010000374.1:0-2448 GCA_964623935.1 uncultured Halobacteriales archaeon | reverse complement strand
CCGTCGTGCGTGATGGCGGTCGAGAGGGCCGTCCCGAGGCTCTCCTCGTCGTCGACCAGACAGCCCATCGCGCCGCAGTTCTCCGCGAACGCCGCGAAGCCAGGGTTGACGAGGTCCGTCTCCCAGACGTCCCAGCCGCCGTCGCGCTGTTCTTTGGAGATTTTCCCCAGTTCGTCGTCGTTCAGGAGGACGTGGGTGACGTCCATGTCGTACTTGACGAGCGTCGTCAGTTCGCTCATGTACTGGCCGAAGCCGCCGTCCGAGGAGACCGAGACGACGGGCCGGTCGGCCCACCGCGTGCCCGGTTCCCGGGTCGCGGCCCAGGCGCCGATGGCCGCCGGCAGCGCGTACCCGATCGACCCCAGGTAGCCCGACATGAGGAACGACTGGCCCTCGGCCTCGAAGTACCGCCCGAACGCGTAGGTGTTGTTGCCCACGTCGAGCGTGACGACAGCGTCGTCCGGAACGACGTCGGACATCTCCTCGAAGACGGTCGCGTAGTTGAGTCCACGCTCGGCGGGTTCCTCGCGCCGGGTCGCCTTCTCCTCGCGCCAGATCGCCCACCGCTGGCCCAGTTCCTCGCGCTGGCTCTCGGCGGCCAGCGACTCGTCGTCGAGGCGGTCCCCGAGTCGGTCGAGGACGACGCCGATGTCGCCGAGCATGGGCACGTCGACGCCGTGGAACTTCCCCAGCGTCTGGGGGTCCCTGTCCACGTGGACGATGGGTTTGTACTCGGCGATGCCGGTGTGGTTCGAGAAACTCGCCCCGAAGACGACCAGGAGGTCCGACTCGTTCATGAAGTGGCTCGCGACGGGCGTGCCGCTCCGGCCCAGGACGCCCCCGGCGAGGGGGTGGGAGTCCGGGACGGTGCCCTTCGCCTTGAACGTCGTCAGGACCGGACAGTCCAGGCGCTCGGCCAAATCGAGGACGCCCTCGGCCTGGAAGCGCGCGCCGTGGCCGACGACGATGACCGGCCGCTCGGCGGCCCCGAGCAGGTCGACGGCGTCCGCGAGGTCGTCCTCGGGCGGGGCGATAGAGCGGTCGGCCAGCCGTCCCTCGGGACCGCCGGCCGGGACGTCGGTGGCCCGCTTGGTCTGGATGTCGTCGGGGAGAACGAGGTGGGAGACGCCGTCTTCCAGGATAGCCGTCTTGGCGGCGCGGGTCGCGAGTTCGGCGTGCTGGCTGTCCGGGAGTGCGGTCGCCTCGAAGGCGGCGACGTCCCCGTATGCGGCCTCGAGGTCGACCTCCTGGAAGAAGTGGGTGTCGAGCACCTGGGACTCGACCTGGCCGGTCAGCGCGATGGCGGGTGCGCCCCCGAGGTTCGCGTCCCAGAGCCCGGTCAGCATGTTCGTCGCGCCGGGGCCGGCGATGGAGAGACAGGCCGCGGGCCGGCCGGTGAGTTTCCCGTACGCCGAGACGGCGAAGGCGGCGGCCCCCTCGTGGCGGACGCCGTAGTAGGACATCCTGTCGGTTTCGGCCTGCCGGCGGACGGCCGCGGCCATCCCGAGGTTCGAGTGGCCGACGATGCCGAAGACCTGGCGGACGTCCCAGTTCGCGAGCGTCTCCGCGATGACGTCAGAGACGGTCCGTTCGTGGGCCTCCTCGGGCGGGAACCCGACGTAGACGCCGTCCTCGCGCTCCTCGACGGGGTAGGTCTCGACACAGTCATCGAACTCGCCGGGCGTCTCGCCAGAGAGGGGATAGAAGTCCCACCCGTGCCAGGGACACCGCAGGAGGCCGTCCTCGATGGTTCCCTCGCCGAGCGGGCCGCCCTGGTGGGGACAGGCGTTGTTCAGGGCGGCGTACTCGTCGTCGTAGTGGGTGACCGCGACAGTCGTGTCGCCACAGGTCGCCGCCGTGACCCGACCCTCGGGGAGTTCGCCGCGGTCGAGTGCCTTGTGCCAGACGAGACCGTCGTCCGCCCCGGTCGGTTCCGAACTCATGGATACGACATCGTGCCCCCAGCACCTAATGACCTGGTGAGGGTCGCGTAACCCCGAGCGGGGAGCGTGATAGTTGTCAACCGAGTTGCCACAGTCGCCCGATATAGTGACAGAAATAGGATAAATATGTAATGATTTATACGTAGTTGGTCAGACATACACCTTACCCACCAGGTGGGTGTACAGTCGTGCAGGTATCGACGCCGGGTTTTCAGACGGGACAGGCTAACCGCGGGACTCGGTTGCGGGGAGACCCCGATGAGTGACATCGACCCGATGTCGCTCGCAGTAGTCGGCGGGTACCTCCTCGTCGTCGGGACGATAAGCTACTACGGGTACCGGGAGACGGCCGACGAGGCCGACTTCCTGGTGGCGGGTCGGGAGGTCGGCTCGCTGGTGGGCGCCGGGACACTGCTTGCATCCCAGATCAGCGCCAGCACGGCCGTCGGCGCCGTCGGCATCCACTACGTCTTCGGGCTCGGGTTCATCTGGGTCTGGGTCGGCA
>CAZUWC010000373.1:0-2459 GCA_964623935.1 uncultured Halobacteriales archaeon | reverse complement strand
GAGGGCTCGTCGAGCCGTGCTCGACGGCGTTCCGAAACAGGTTCTCGAACACCTGTCTGAGGCGGCTCCGTTCGGCACGGACCGTGCGGTCAGTCTCGACGGCGAGCGTCGCGTCTTCCGTCTCGACCGTTTCCCAGCAGCCCCCGGCCAGCGTCGCGAGGTCGACGGGCTGTGGATCGGTCGCCGGTTCGCCCTGGCGTGCCAGCGTCAGGAGGTCCTCGATCAGCGCCTCCATGCGGTCGAGGGACCGCTCCAGGGCGGCCAGGTGTTCGCTGTCGTGTTCCGCCCGCGCCAGTTCGAGGCGGCCGACAGCGACGTTGAGGGGATTCTGGAGGTCGTGGCTGACGACGCTGGCGAACTCGTCGAGGCGTTCGTTCTGGCGTGCCAGTTCCCGCTCGTGGCGCTGCTGGGCCGTCACGTCGGTGGCCAGCCCGACGAACGTGTCCGGCTCGCCCGTCGGCCCGGACTGGACGTACGCCTCGCTACGCATCCACCGGACGTCGCCCAGCTCCGGGTTGGTTCGGTACTCGATCACGACGGGTTCGGCGGGTTTCTCCTCCCTGACCAGACGCTGTACCTCGGCGAGCTGGTCCCGGTCGTCGGGGTGGACCGCCCGGTCGTTGAACGCCTCGGTCGTCGGGACCGCCGCGGACGGGAGTCCGTGCAGGCGCTCGAAGGGACCGTGGCGCGTCTCCTCGCCGGTCCCGATGTCGATCTCGTAGATGTACGAGTCGGTCGCGTCGAGCGCGAACTCCATGCGGTCGCGGATTTCGGACAGTTGCCGGGCGCGCCGTTTCTGTTCGGTGACGTCCCGCTGTGTCCCGACGAAGTGAGTCACGGTCCCGCGCTCGTCACGGACCGGCGAGATGGCGACGCGGTTCCAGAACAGTTCCCCGTCGGCCCGGTAGTTCCGGATGTCGACCGTGACGGGTTCGGCCGCGTCGACGGCCTCGCGCATCCTCGCCACCGGTTCCTCTGCCGTGGCCTCGCCCTGCAGGAACCGGCAGTTCCGGCCGAGCACGTCCTCGCGGTCGTACCCCGTCAGGTCCAGGTACGCGTCGTTGGCGTAGACGATGGGGTTGTCCGCCCGGTCCGGGTCCGTGATGACCATCCCGATGGGTGCCTCGTCCATCGCCCGGGTCCGCACCGCGTCGTCCGGGTCGACCATGGCTCCCGTACAGTACTCGCCCTGAAAACTGTTGTGCTGGGTGTTACCACTACTCACTCAATCTTGGTTTCCGTCACTATTAGTCGCGTGGGCGCTACCAATGGGTATGGAGACGACAGAGACGTTCGTGTCCTTGCGGTGTCTCTCGTGTGGCGCGGACCACGACCCCGCGACGGTGGGACGGTGTCCCGACTGCGGCGGTCCGCTGGACGCCTCCTACGACGTCGAACCGGCGGCGGTGACCCGCGGGACGCTGGCCACCGGTGGCGGTGACGGCCTCGCCGCGTTCGCGGAGGTCCTCCCGTTTCCGGGGGCGCGGCTGGTCACCGCCGGCGAGGGCGGGACGCCGCTGGTCGCGGCCCCGTCGCTGGCCGAGGAACTGGGCGTCCGGGCGGTCTACGTCAAAGACGAGGGACGGAACACGACCGGTGCGTTCGTCGACCGCGGGATGGCGCTGGCGGTGACGGCGGCCCGGGAGGCCGGCGCCGGGACCGTCGCGCTCCCCTCGATGGGCAACGGCGGGCAGGCCGGGGCCGCCTACGCCGCGCGGGCCGGCCTCGACTGCGAGGCGTTCGTCCCCTCGCGGGTCCCCTTCGTGAACAAGGCGATGGTGAACGTCCACGGCGGCGGGATGACCGTCGTCGAGGGACGATACCGGGACGCCGCCGGCGCGTTCGCCGACGCGATGGCCGACGAGGACTGGCAGTCGGTGGCCGCCTTCGAATCGCCCTACCGCCACGAGGGCGCCAAGACCCTCGCCTACGAGATCGCTGCGGGGCTGGACTGGACGGCCCCTGACGCAGTCGTCCACCCGACGGGCCACGGGACCGGCATCGTCGGCCTCCGGAAGGGCGGCGACGACCTCCGGGAGTGGGACCTCGTCGAGGACCGGCCACGCCTCTACGCCGCCCAGGCCGATGGCTGTGCTCCGATCGTCAGGGCCCGGGAGGAGGGGACCTCGGCGATGGAGGCGTGGGAGCACCCGGACACCATCTGTGGCCCGCTGGAGATACCGGACCCGGCCGGCGGCGAGCACGTCCTCGACGCGCTGGCCGCGACCGATGGGGGGGCCGTGGCGACCGACGACGAGGCCATCCTGGCGGGCGCGGTGGCACTCGCGGAGGCCGGCGTGACGATGGGTGCGACCGGCGGGGCGGCCGTGGCCGGGGCGCAGGCGCTCGCCGAGCGGGGTGCCTTCGACGGCGACGACGTGGTGGTGCTCGTCAACGCTGTCACCGGCAACAAGGAGGCCGACCTGCTTCGGAGCCACCTGATGAGCAGGGGAATTTAG
>CAZUWC010000372.1:0-2461 GCA_964623935.1 uncultured Halobacteriales archaeon | reverse complement strand
TCAACAGCGCGTGGACGAGCGCGTTCTGGCCCGTGATGACCTTCACGAACCACTGCTCGTTGACCACGCAGGGCGTCGACAGCCAGTTGTCCGCCTCCAGGGGCTCGACCGACCGCACCGCCCCGTCGTGGCCGGCGACCTCCGCGGCGATTTCCGCCAGCTGACCCTCCGGGACCTCGCCCCGGAGAATCCGGCGCAACGGCATACCTCCACCTGACGGTCCAGCCGATAAACCGTTTCGCCTCGGGCGGGCGACCCGCCGTCCCCCTGTGGGCGGCCGCTCTCCCGGGATTCAGGCGCCCGTATCACGAACTTTATACGTCCGGCCCCGTTCGTTCCACCCACGACTGTTAGTATGGTCCTACAGACAACGCTACACGTCCGGCACGGGTCTGGAGCAGGAGGGCGGTGAGTGAGATGGACGACGAAGCCGCGGTCGAGGGACTCACCAAACTCGGGCTGACCACCTACGAGGCGCGGGTGTTCCTGGCGTTGCAGAAACTGGGCACCGCTTCGGCCAGCGAGGTGAGCGAGGTGGCCGACGTCCCCCGGTCGCAGGTGTACGGCGCCGCCGAGCGCCTCGAGGAGCGGGGTCTCGTCGAGACACGCCAGTCGACACCGACGGTCTACCGCCCGGTGGCCCTGGAGCAGGCCCGCACGCGCCTGCTCGACAGGCTGGCCGAGACGGGTGCCGAGACGTTCGAATACCTCGACGCTGTCCGTGACTCGCGGGCCGAGACCGAGCAGAGCGAGGCCATCTGGCTGGTCAAGGGTTCGGAGGCGGTGACCTCCCGCGTGGTCGAACTCGTCGAGATCGCGGAGGACCGCGTACTCTACGCCGCCCCGGACCCCTCGATGCTCCAGGCGGACGTCGTCGAGGCCCTGGAGGCGGCCAGGGACGGGGGCCGGACGGTCATCGTCGCCAGTTCGAACGCCGCCGTCCGCGAGGCCGCACGCGAGTACGGCTTCGACACCTACCGCGTGCCCGACGAGCGCAACCCCGACGTCGGTTCAGCGCGGGTGCTGCTCGTCGATCGCCGGACAATGCTGTTGAGCGTCTTCTCCTCGACGGAAGTCGCCGAGGGCACCCAGGAGGTGGCCTTCTGGAGCGTCGACTCCGCGTTCGCCGCCGTCCTGCTGGGGTTCCTGGAGGAGTGGTTCGCCGACCCCTTCGGGAAGTAGCGACGGGACCGTCGACGCTCAGGGTTCGATGATCAGCTTCCCGAAGAAGCTGTCCTCCATGACCGCCCGCTGGGCCTCGGCGGCCTCGCCGAGGTCGTAGCTGCGGGCCACCTCGACCGAGAGCCGGCCCGCCCCCATCAGGTGGGCGACGCCACGCAACGGGACACGGAGGTCGGGCGTGTTGAACATGCTCATGAACTGGTAGGAGACGTCCTTCGAGCGGGCGGCCCCGACCGCCGAGAAGCCGGGTCCGGGGTCGTTCTCGCCGATGCCGACCACGCGCCCGCCGGCCGTGGCCACCTCGGCGTCCAGTTGCAGGTAGTCGTCCAGCCGGTGGTCGAGCACCACGTCGACGCCGTCGCCGGCCGCAGCCTCGACGATGGCGTCCCCGAGGTCATCGCGGCCGTAGTCGAGGACTGTCCCCGCACCCAGTTCCGCGAGAGTGTCGTGGTACTCCGGCGCGGCAGTGGCGATGGTCCGCGCGCTCACGGCGTCGGCGATCTGGACTGCGGCGTGGCCGACGCCGCCGGAGCCGCCGTGGATCAGGGCGTCCTCCGCGGGGTCGAGCGCGGCGTGGTCGACCAGCGCCCGCCAGGCCGTCCCCGCGACGACGCCGGCCGCGCCCGCCTCGACGAGGTCGGCGCCCCCGGGCAGTTGAACGAGGCGGTCCTCCGGGACGACGGCGTACTCGGCGTAGGCCCCCTGGTGTGTGGCGTTGCCGATACCGGTCCCGTAGACGCGGTCGCCGACATCGAAGCCCTCGACGAACTCGCCGACCGCCGCGACCTCGCCGGCGACGTCGACACCCGGCGAGAAGGGGAGTCCGACGGGCGGGTACGACCCATCGCGGAAGTAGGTGTCGACGGGGTTGACCCCCGCCGCGGCCACCTCGACGAGCAGTTCGTGGCCGCCCGGACTCGGCTGGTCGACCTCGTCTACCTGGAGTACGTCACGGCCGCCGTGTTCGTGGAGACGTACGGCTTGCATGGCGTCCGGAACCACACCGCCGACCTTCATAAGCGTAGTCACAGCGGCGTCGCTCGCCGAGTTCGCGGACGCCCGTGTGGACCGCCGCTACTCCAGCCAGTCGGGGTTCGGACGCGGCGGGCTGAAGACGTCCACCGCCAGCACCGTCTCGTCACCGCGGTTCTCGGCGCCGTGGACCTCTTCGCTCGCCAGGCTGTACCCCTCCTCCGGTCCGACATCCACCTCGCCGCCGTCGAGGAGGAAGGTCAGTTCGCCGGCGTAGATGTAGCCGACCTGTTCGTGGTGGTGGCTG
>CAZUWC010000371.1:0-2482 GCA_964623935.1 uncultured Halobacteriales archaeon | reverse complement strand
TAGGGGTTCAACCCCGGCGCGCCCAGCACCTTCGCCATGTGGTCGGCGTAGGTGACGAACTCGTCCTCGCCGGCGAAGTTCTCGCCGGTCATCATCGCCGACTCCCAGTACGCGGCCCACCCCTCGTTCTGCACTTTTGTCATCTTCTGGGCGGCGAAGTAGTAGGCCTCCCGCCGGAGTATCTCGAGGATGTCCTTTTGCCAGTCGTCCATCTCGTCGGCCTTGCCGGCCTCGTCGTCGTACTGTTTGCCGTGCTTGCGGAGGAAGCCGAGCACGTCGGGGTCGGGTTCCTCGGGGAAGGAGGCCCCGTCCTCGTCGTCGGCCTGTGCGTCGAGCCACTCGTCGTCGAAGACCTGCCGTTTGACCTCCTCGGAGAGTTCGAGGTCCTCGAGTTCCTCGTCGATGTCTGCGGTGTCGAGGTCCGGGACGCCCGCCTCGAGGTCGACCGGTTCGTAGACCGCGTGCTGGTCGATGTTGTCCTCCAGACAGAGGACGTGGTCGATCCACTTCTCGACCTCGGCGCGGTCGATCTCGGGGTCGTGCATGTACTCCTCGATGGTGTCGGCGTGGCGGGCGAGCATCGCCGCGGCGTCGGGGTCGTCGGCGAACAGGCCGAACCACTCGTTGTTGTTGAAGAAGTCGGCGTGGGCCTCGACGTGGGTGATGACGGCCTTCTGGTCGGCGAGGCTGTTCGAGACCTGGAGGAACGCGTGGGACGGGTTGTCGTTGTTGACGATCTCGAAGGCCTTGCCCCCGAGGAACTGGCCCTGTTTCTGCTGGCGGTCGTACTGCATCCCCCACCGCCAGTGGGGGTAGCGCTGCTGGAAGCCCCCGTAGGCGATGAGTTCGTTCATCTCGTCGTAGTCGACGACCCAGTAGTTCACCGGGTACGGGTCCAGGCCGAACCGCGCGGCCAGGTTCGAGGCCTCCTCGACGACCTCCTCGAGGCGGTCGGCCTCGCGCTGCATCGCGAACTCGCTCTGTCGTGTCATTCCTCGTCCTCCGTGCTGAGAATCTCGTAGATGGCCCTGGTGACGTCCTCGGGGCCGGTGACGTACGCGACGGCCACGTCGTCGCTGTCCCGGAAGTTGCGTTCGACCTCCTCGGCGTGGGTCGCGTTGATGGCGTTGCCCGAGGGCTGTGTCTCGACGTACGCGTGGAGGTTGGCGTCGATCTCCGCCATCAGGGGGATGACGTTCTCCTCGGTGTCGTTACTCGAATTTTCGGAGTCGCCCGCCGCGAAGACGTAGCGGTTCCACTCGCTCCAGGGGTACTCCTCGGCGAGGCGCTCGGCGGCCAGTTCGTAGGCGCTGGAGATGCGCGTCCCGCCGCCCGAGCGGATGCCGAAGAAGTCCTCGCGTTCGACCTCCCAGGCCTCGGCGTCGTGGGCGATGTAGACGAACTCGGCGTGGTCGTACTTGCCCTGGAGGTACCAGTCCAGCGGCGTGAAGGTGCGCTCGACGAGTTCGCGCTTCTTCTGGCGCATACTCCCCGAGACGTCTCTGATGTTGACGACGACGACGTTCTTCTCGTGTTCCTCCTCGATTTCGGGGTAGCGGTACCGTTCGTCCTCCCGGCGGAAGGGGATCTGGTCGACGCCCTCCCGGCGGATGCGCTGGGCGGTCGACTCGCGCTCGACGTTTTCCTCCATCTCCTCGATGCTCCCCCACGTCGTCTTCTCCTCGTCGGAGATATCGGCGTAGGCCTCCTCGACCCAGGCCTTCGAGACGGGGAGGTTCTGCGCTCGCGCCCACTCGAAGACCCGCTGGGGGCCCCACCCGCGCACCTTCAGTGCCTCCCGCACGTACTCGCGGTCGAAATCCATCGCCAGTTTCCGCTTCAGCCCCTGCTCGAAGAGGCGCTGGAAATCCAGCGTGCTCGTGGGCCCGGTGCGGGTGATGTCGGTGAAGTCACCCTCGACCTCCTCGATGACCTTCTTGCCCTTGGGTTCGAGGTCCAGCCCGAGTTCCTCGTCGAGTTCCTGGGCGAACTCCTCGGGGTCCATCTCGTAGTACTCGTGGTCGCCGCCCTCCTCGCCGGGTTCGCCGTCCTCGTCGCCGTCGCCCGGTTGCGGTTGGCCGACCTGGTCGCCCTCCTCGGCGTCGCCCTGGCCGACCCCGCCCATGTCGCGCTGGTCGTAGACGAACTCGGGGAGGTCGACGATCTTGATGGGGATGCGCACCTCGTCGGGGCGGGACTGGCCCAGATCGCCGTACTGGATGAACTCCGCGAGGTCCTGCCGGCGCTTCTCGCCCACCTCGCGGTAGCGTTCGAGGTCGTCTCTCAGTCCCATCTGTAGCTCACCTGGCTCATGACGTGCCGGCTGGTCAACTCCGCGGAGGCCTCGCTGTAGTCGAAGAGGTCCTGCATGTTCTCGATGGTTTCGGCCTTGAGGTCGGCCGTCTGGGTGCCGCTCGGGGGGTTGGGCCACTGCCGGGGGTCGAAGTCCTCGTAGGTCCGCCGGACGTCCTCCCAGTCGTGG
>CAZUWC010000370.1:0-2482 GCA_964623935.1 uncultured Halobacteriales archaeon | reverse complement strand
GACGCCCGCAAGGAGCCCGACACACCGATGATGACCGTCCACCTGGACGGGGTGCACGCCGAGGACCGGGAGCGCGCCCACGAGGTGGTCTGGAACATCGAGGCGACGCGCATCCTCCAGTTGGGCGACGTCTCGACGAACGTCGCGGACATGCTCGTCCGGGTCGCGCTCAACGAGGAGACGCTCCTGGAGCGGTGGCCCACCTACGAGGACCCCGAGGAGGTCGCCGGTGAGATCGCCGCGACCATCGAGTCGAAGCTCGACGTCGAGACACGGCGGAGCGACCTCGTCGTCGAGTTCGGCCCGGAGGAACCCTCCTACCGCGACCTCCTCCAGCTCGTCGAGGAACTGCGCGAGATCGTCTTCAAGGGCATCGAGGATATCTCCCGCGTGGTCATCCGCAAGGAGGAGACCGACCGGGGCGAGGAGTTCGTTCTCTACACGGAGGGGTCGGCGTTCGGCGACGTCCTCGACATCGAGGGGGTCGACGCCACCCGGACCACCTGTAACAACATCCACGAGATCAGGTCGGAGCTCGGCATCGAGGCGGCCCGCGAGTCGCTGATCAACGAGACGATGAACACCCTCGAGGAGCAGGGCCTGGACGACGTGAACGTCCGCCACCTCATGCTGGTCGCGGACATCATGACCAACCGCGGGACAATCGAGTCCATCGGCCGGCACGGCATCTCCGGGTCGAAGGAGTCGGTGCTGGCCCGGGCGGCCTTCGAGGTGACGGTCAACCACCTGCTCGACGCCGCGGTCCACGGCGAGATCGACGACCTCAACGGCGTCACGGAGAACGTCATCGTGGGCAAACCGATCAAACTGGGGACCGGCGACGTGGACCTGCGCATGAGCGCGGGCTCGCGCGAGGGCGCCGACTAGGGCATGACTGTCCGACTCTCCGACGAGGCGCGCCGTCTCGCGGCGCTGTTCGAGGAGGAGACCGACGCCGCCGTCCGCGATTGTGTGGTCGACGACGACCACGACCGCGTCATCGTGCTCGTGGCGGCCGGCCAGATGGGCCAGGCCATCGGCAGCGACGGCAGCCACGTCAGGCGCGTCGAACGCCGCGTGGGCCGCGAAATCAAACTCGTCGAGAACGCCGCCACCCCCGAGGACTTCGTCGCCAACGCGCTCGCACCCGCCGCAGTTTACAACGTCACTATCAGCGAGAACAACGACCGCCTCGCCTACGTCGAGGTCGCCCCCGAGGACCGCGGCGCGGCCATCGGCTCCGACGGCCACAACATCGAGGCCGCACGCACGCTCGCCCGGCGTCACTTCGACATCGACGGCGTCGAGCTGACCTGACTGGCTGAGAAAACCGTTTCCGCGTTCGAATTACGAACACAGACAGACATTCATACGATACAAACATACATACTCGGTCCACCCGAAAGCGGACATACGGAATGCCGATCAGTATCGACGAGTTCGAGTCCCACGACCCGAGCGAGGAGGGGACGAACGCCGAACGGGTCGTCGAATTCCTCCTCCGCAACCGGGACAAGGCGTACAAGGCCCTCGAGATCGCGGAGGCAGCAGGGATCGACGAGAACTCGATACATCCGGTGTTGCACCGCCTCGAAGAGCGAGGGCTGGTCCGCCACAAGGAACCGTACTGGGCACTCGGTGACCCCGACGCGGTCCGTGACGCGCAACTCTTTCAGTCGACGGCGGGATTCCTCGACGACGAACTCGGACCGGAGAGTCGGGAGGAGTGGTTGGCCGCAGCCAGGGAGAGCGAGGGCGAGGAGTGACCGACCAGTCTCCCCCGTTCGACGACCTCGCACGCGGGCACGTCGTGCTCGCTCCCGACCCGTTCAGACCTGACGAGGACGCGACGCGACCGTGGGCCGTCGTCAACAACGAGTCCCATCCCTTCGACAAACAGCAGTACGTCGTGATGGGGCTGACGACGCGCACGTGGTACGACGAGCGCATCCCACTCGCGGAGAGTGACTACTCCCACCGACGCGCGCCCGAGGACAGTTCTATCGTCCCGCACGCGGTCACGTCGCTCAAGCCTGACCTGATGACCGACTACGTTTGCCGGATCCGCGACGAACCACTCGACAGGGCAGTCGAAACGCTGGTGGGGTATCTGTAGCCCTCTCGGCCGGACTGGAAGCGGTCTGAAAGACGACCCTTAAGTACCTCCGTCGGGTACGGACGGGCACTATGGCGAACGGCAAGTACGCCGCGCGCAAACTCAAGAAGGACCGCCAGCAACGCCGGTGGTCCGACTCCAAGTACGCGCGCCGCGAGCGGGGCCTCCGCGAGAAATCGGACCCCCTCGAGGGCGCGCCACAGGGGCGCGGCATCGTCTTAGAGAAGGTCGGTATCGAGGCCAAACAACCCAACTCCGCGATCCGCAAGTGCGTGCGGGTCCAGCTCATCAAGAACGGCAAGCAGGTCACCGCGTTCTGTCCCGGCGACGGCGCTATCTCCTTTATCGACGAACACGACGAGGTGA
>CAZUWC010000369.1:0-2484 GCA_964623935.1 uncultured Halobacteriales archaeon | reverse complement strand
GCCGCGGGTCAGCAGGTCCACCTCGTCGGTGAAGTTCAGCATGATGCCGGCGACGTGAGCGGCGCTCTCGGAGTGACCCATCACGTAGACGGACTCGTCGACGAACATGTGGGCGTCACAGTGCAGGCAGTAGTGCAGTCCGCGACCGGTTCGTGGCAGTGGCGGGTCGGGGCGCACGTCGTTGAACCCCGTCGCCAGCACGACCACCTCGCCCGCGTAGCTTCCGCTGTTGCCCGAGAGGTGGACCCGTCCGTCACCGTCCCGGGAACAGGAGGTAACCATGTCCCGGTGGAGGTCACAGCCGTACTCCTCGAGTTGTTCCTGACCGACGGTGAGGAACTCCATGCCGCTGGTCTCCTCGCGTACCCCGAGCAGGTTGTGGACCTCCTGCATCATCGCTGCTCGGCCGCCGCCGCGGTTCACCACGGCCGTACTGTGGCCCAGTCGTGTGCTGTACAGGGCTGCGGTCATGCCCGCCGGGCCGCCCCCGACGACGACCACCTCGTACTCGTGTGCGTCCGTTTCGGTGCTCATAGTGGAACGTCCTGGAAAGCGTACTCGACGACCTTGTTCAGGGCTGGATGAGCGTGGATGGTGTCGGTGACGTCGGAGACGTGTCCCGACCCGGCGCGCATCGCCACGACGACCTCGTGGATCATCGTCGAGGCTTCGTACCCGAGGGCGTGACAGCCCAGAATCTCGCCGTCGGGGCTGGCCAGTGCCTTCACGAACCCGTGGTCGAGTTTCTTCGCCCGGCCCATCGGCGTCCCCGGAAGGTCCTCGCGGCCGACCACGTATTCGGTGCCTTCCTCCTGTAGTTCGTCCTCGGTCGCCCCGACGCCGGCCATCTGTGGTTCTGTGAAGATGGCGTGGGGCATCGCCGTGAACTCGGCCGTCGCGTCCCCATCGTGGACGACGTTCTCGACCATGACGTCTGTCTCGTAGTCCCCGGAGTGTTTGAACATCGCGTTGTCTGCGATGTCACCCTGGGCCCAGACGCCCTCGGCGGATGTCTCCAGATGGTCGTTGGTCACGACGAACGCGTTGTCGTCGGTCTCGACGCCGGCCGCGTCGGTATTGATGGTGTCGGTGTTGGGTCGCCGTCCCAGCGCGACCAGAAGGTCGTCGCCGCGGACCGTCGCCTCTCGTCCATCCTCGGCCCCGGCGTGGACGACGACGCCGTCGCCTTCGGACTCGACGGCGGTTGCGCGGTGACCCGTGTAGACGTCGTGGCGTTCGCGGGCGACGTCGGTGAACTCGTTTGCGATCTCGTGATCCTCGCGGGGGACCAGGCTGTCCAGCATCTCTACGATGGTCACATCGGTCCCCAGCGACTCGAAAAAGTACCCGAGTTCGACGGCGATGTAGCCGCCACCGAGGATGACAAGCGAGTCGGGCTGGTCGCGACGGTATAGCGCGTCGTCGCTGGTCATGTACTCGACCTCCTCGAGGCCGTCGATGGGCGGGACGAGGGGGCGAGATCCCGCGGCGACGACCACCTTGTCGGCGGTCAGGCGCTGGCCGTCGACTGCAACGGTTCGCTCGTCGACGAACGTGCCCTCCGCGCGGTACATCGTCAGGTGGTCTTTCCCCTCGTAACTCTCGGCCATCCCCTCGGCGAGCGGCGCGAGCGTCTCGTCCATGTCGTCGACGATGGCGGCGTAGTCGACGTCCTGCAGGGTGGCGTCGACGAAGAACTTCCCGGCCTCGCGGACGTGGGTGGCGGCATTCGCAGCCTGGATGAGCATCTTCGAGGGGTTACAGCCCCGGTTGAGACAGGTCCCACCAAGGGGTCCCTTCTCGACCAGGGCCGTCTCCAGTCCCGCGTCGGCCGCCGCGGCGGCCACGTTGTTGCCCGTGCCCCCGCCGAACACGAGCACGTCGTAGTGGGCCATCTAGGTGTCTCCCCTGTCGAGTCCGTACTCGCTACCCCAGGCCACCAGCGCCGAGACGGCCGGTTCGAGCGCCCGGCCGCGTTCAGTCAGCGAGTATTCCACGCGGACCGGCCGCTCGCTGACGATCCGCCGGTCGACGAGGCTGTCCTCCTCCAGCGTCGTCAGGCTCTCGGAGAGCATCTTCGAGGAGATCCCCTCGAGTTCGTCTTTCAGCGCGCTGAAACCCATCGGGCCGTTCTCGAGGAGGTGATAGACGATTCTGATGTGCCACTTGCGTCCGAGGACCTCCTGTGTGACGTCGAAGATCTCGGTGGGGTCCGTGAACCGCGGTAGTTCGAGGGTCGGTTCCGAGCGGTGCCGCCAGACGAGAGACGTTTCCGAACTCATGGGGTAACTCCACGTACGACGCGGGCCTTCCTCAAAGTAACAGGGACCGTCGTGTTTCGCTCACGACCCCGACAGATATTTATACTATCGCGAGACCAGCTCGCCGAGGCCGATTGCGTCCTGTCTCCGTTTCACCGCAGTTCACCGTGCGCCGTCAGCGTCGTAGTGACTGCTGTACGTCAGTGCCGGATCGACCGCACGG
>CAZUWC010000368.1:0-2486 GCA_964623935.1 uncultured Halobacteriales archaeon | reverse complement strand
GCGCCTGCTTGAGGTTGCGCTCCTTGGAGTCGCGGGTGCGAAAGCGCTCGTTCCACTTGCGCAGGCGCTGCATCTTCTTGCGCTGCTTGGCGCCTAAGGCGTTGCCGTAGGCGTCCTTGTCGCGCCAGTCGATGTTCGTCGAGAGCCCCTTGTCGTGCATCATGTTGGTGGTGGGGGCACCGACGCGTGACTTCTCGTCTTTCTCGCGGGCGTCGAAGGCCCGCCACTCGGGGCCACGGTCGACCGACCCCTCCTCGACGACGAGACCACAGTCCTCGCAGACCGTCTCGCCGTGTTCGTCGTCGGTAAGGATTCGACCGCCGCACTCCGGACACGCGTGTCTGGCCGCAGCGTCTTCCTGTTCGTCTGTCTGTTCCCGCGTCGCGGTACGGGTTCGTGTGTTTGAGTCGCTCATTGTCGGACGGAAGGGTAACCGGGCAGGACTCGCCTGTAAAATTCCCGGGGGGTTAGTTCGATGTTATTTAAGTGGGTCGAAAGGTACTTAAAATTTTTGCTATCGTCGCGTCTGACGGGAGTCTGACGCCGCGAGACGCCGGTTTTTCATCATCGTTTGCGGGGTATTCAAATAAGATTTGGTGTACCATGCCGTCAGCGACGGGGTTACTCGTGTGGCTCGGCCTCGACGTCGCGACTCCGCTCGACGGCAGTCGTCAGCGAGACGTTCAGCCAGGCCATCGAGCCGAGGCCGCCGGCCACCGTGACGGCGTTCTTGACCGCGTGGTCGACGATGGCCGCCGAGAGGGCCGTGACCGCGCCGACCGGCGTCAGGGCCACCACCAGCAACGTGAACGCCCCCTCGTAGAGGCCGATGCCGCCCGGGGAGAGGGGCAACACCTTCGCGAGGTTGCCGACGCTGACGGCGAAAAAGCCCACCGCCAGCAGCGCCGGGGGCGCCAGCCCCACGTCGAACGCGAGCAGGACGACGATGGCGGTCACGACGTCGAGCGACCAGATGAGGAGACTCGCGGCGCCGACCCGGGCGAAGGCCGGCCCGTCGCGGGCGACCGTCTGGACGTCGCCGGCGAACTGCTCGACTTTGCCGGCGACGTAGTCCGCGTAGGCGTCGGAACTCAGCCGGCCGATGGCCATCCTGACGTAGTTGCGTTCCGAGCGCGCGCTCGCGACGATGGCCGCGACGGCGACGATGGCCGCCCCGCCGACGCCCGTAGCGACGGCGATGGCGGTCCGCCCGCTGGCGGTCTCTTCGCCGCCGGGAGCGCCGCCCAGCAGTGCCGCCTGGAGGTCGGCAACCGAGCCCGTGAGGACGAGGCCGACGAGGACGCCGCCCGCCAGCAGCGTGATGGTCAGCAGGTCGAACACGCGTTCGATGGCAAGCGACGCGAACCCCGAGGTGTAGGGAATGCCCCGGCGGGCCTTCACGACGTAGGCGCGGACGGCGTCGCCAGCGCGTGCCGGGAAGACGAGGTTGCCGGTCTGGCTGATGAACACCGCTCCCGTCAGGAAGCCCCACCGCTCGTGGTAGCCGATGGTCCCGAGGATGTCCCGGTACCGCAGGCCACGCAGCGGCCACGACAGCAGGTAGACGAGTGCACTCAGGGCGACCAGCCCCGCGTCGGCCGCTGACATCCGTCGGAGGACGTCTGCGGGGTCGAGATAGACCGTCATCAACAGTAGTGCGAGGACGACCAGTCCCGTGCCCGCCGCGAGGCTGACCCGCCGCGTAATCCGCGGGTTCACCGACAGTTGCCACCACGTCCGGATGATCTGACTGCCCATCCCGAGCACGTCCCGCACGATGTCGACCTTCGAGTCACCCTTGGGCGTCCAGTCGACGGGGAACTCCCGCACGCGGTAGCCCGCTCGCTGGGCCCGCACCAGCACTTCGGTGTCCCAGAACCAGTGCTCGTCCTCGACCCCCTCCAAGACATCGAAGAGTGCGTCGCGGTCGAAGGACTTGAAGCCACACTGGTGGTCGCGCACCTCGGAGTGCAAGAACAGTCGTACCAGCCTGTTGTACCCGAGGCTGGGGACGCCTCGCTTGGCCGGCCGGTCGGCCTCGCTGTCTGGCAGCCACCGCGACCCCGTGGCCACGTCGTACTCGCCCGAGCGAACGCTCTCGACCAGTTCTTCGAGGTGGCGCATGTCCGTCGCCAGGTCCGTATCGAAATAGACGAGCGTCCCGCCACGGGCGTCCCGGAACGCCCGTTCCAGGGCCCCGCCCCTGCCCAGTCGCTTCTCGGAGTGGAAGTGCCTGACCGGGTCGTGCTCGGCCGCGAGTTCGTCGGCTATCTCCGGTGTCTGGTCCTCACAGCCGTCCTCGGCGACGATGACCTCGTAGGACCCCTCGGGGAGAAACGACGACAGCGTCTCCAGCGTGGTCGCGACGGTGTCGGCCAGGGTCTCCTCCTCGTTGTAGGCGGGAAGGACCACGCTGACCGCGACGCCGTCGCTCATTGGACGCCCCTTTCACCAGCGGATAAAAGTACCTTCTGGAGCGAGCCCCG
>CAZUWC010000367.1:0-2488 GCA_964623935.1 uncultured Halobacteriales archaeon | reverse complement strand
TCGACCGCCAGAAAGCGAGCGGTCGACCTGGAAAACGCTTACAATCGTCCGTATAGGTCCGGCAGGTCGGTCATCGACGCGATCACGTCGTCGGGGTCGGGTCCCCCCTCCTCGGCGCCGGCACCGTTTTCGACCAGAACAGCGCGGACGCCCGCCCGCTTCGCGCCGGCGACGTCCGAGGCGACGGAGTTGCCGACGTGGAGTGCCCGCTCGGGTGCCACGCCGAGGGTGTCGAGGGCGGCGTGGAACGGGTCGGGTGCCGGTTTCGCGGGGGCGTCGTAGCCGCCGTGGACGACCGTCTCGAAGTAGTCCGCCAAGTCGAGTTCGTCGAGCTTCCGTGATTGCATCTCCGGGGAGCCGTTCGTGACCGCGCCGATGGGGACGGTCCCGTGGAGTCGGTCCAGCGTCTCGCGGGCGCCCGGCAGCGGGCGGACGTCGGTGTGGTCGCGCGCCTCGGTGTAGACGCGGGCGACCCGCCGGGCCAGCTCCGGGTTCCGTCCCTTCTCGCGGGCGATGGCGACGAAACACCGCTCGCGCAGGTCGGCCACGTCGTCGCTGTCGTCGGCGAAGTCGTTGTAGCGGGCGACGTACTCCCGGTGGGTGAAGATGGGATCGACGCCCGCCCGGTCGAAAGCGAGTGCGAGCATCTCCTCGGTCGAGCGGCGGTACTCACAGAGGGTGTCGTCGACGTCGAACAGGACGGCTTCGACCGGGGCAGTCATCGCCCGGATGGAGGGTCCCGACCGGCAAAAGGACGCCGTTTCCGGGCCCGGCGTGATCAGTCCGCCAGCGTGTAGGCGCCGTCCCATTCTTCGAAAACGCCGAAGACGACGCCCCACGCGAGCAGCGCCGCGACGCGACCCTCCCAGGCGGACTCCCAGGCCGGGTCGCGGTCACGCTCCCAGCGTGGGACCATCTCGTGGACTCGCTCGAAGACCACCTCCGGCGACAGGGGCCGGTCGGCCGCCGCGAGGACATCCCGAATCTCGCGGGCGGCGAAGACGTGCGCCAGGAACGGGTCCCCGAGCGTGTCCGGGTCGGGGTCCTCGCGGACGCGGTGAAAGCCACGGTCCGTCTCGACGGCCAGCCCCAGCGCCTGGAGGAAGGTGATCCACCCGCGGGCGTCCTCGCGGGAGGGGACCGCAGTCCGGTCGCGAACGCGGGTACAGCAGTCCTCGATGCTGCCCGGCACCAGCGGGAGGGCGTCCCTGGCCGAAAGCAGGAGGTTCCAGTCTGCCGGTTGGGGGACGACCTTGTAGCGCATCAGAAGAAACTCTCGGCGAGGAGGTCCTCTCGGGTCTCCCCGACGACGTCTGTCTCGCCGCCGACTACGTCGACGGTCGCCCGGGCGGGCCCGAACAGTTCCACCGGTAACGCCGCCATGTCCCAGTCGGCGCCCTCGAAGATCGCATCGAAGGGCTCGCCGTGTTCCTCGCCGGCCGTCGAGACGATCTCCTCGAAGCGGTCGAACGGTTCCTCCACGGTCAGGTGGACCTGCCCGCCGTAGGCCAGCGCGTCGGTCGTACGGGCCATGGCCGTCGCCTCGTCGCCGGCGACCGGTGCGACGGGCGCCGACCCGGTGGCCGAGAGGACGTCCAGCGGGTCGTAACCCAGGTCGACGAGCCGGAACGTGGCGAGTTCGGCGGCACGCGAGGCGGCGACGACGCTGCCCGTGAGAGAGGCCGTCGCGAACGCGGGGAGGAACACGCCACTCTCGGGGACGCCAGCCCGCTCGGCGACGGCCGCGGCGACGGGTTCGTCGGGCAGGGACTCGGACTCGACGGCCAGCACTGCAAAGTCGAACTCGTCCCGGTAGCCCATCCGGGCGAAGATGTCCTCCTCGGCGACGAGCGCGCGGGCGGGACCGCTGCCCAGTCCCTCGAAGTCCCCGACGCTCAGCTCCCAGCCGGCCTTGCCCGCACACAGCAGGCCCAGCGCCGGGTGGTCGGTCGACAGTTCGACGTGTGCAAGCGGCGCGCCGGATACCTCCTCCAAGCGTGTGCCGACCGTCGCCAGCCCGGCGGTCACGATCTCGGACAGCAGGAGGCCGGCCTCGACGGCGCCGGGCACCTCGACGCCGAAATCCAGGACCGCGGCGTCGCCCTCCAGCGGGTGGACGGCCACCGTCAGTTCGTCGGCGAAGTCGATGGCCTCGTCGACGAGTTCGGTGGCCATCCGGTTGAGACTCTCCATACCCCTCCTTGGCGTGTCCCGCCTTAAGAACTCGCGGTCGACGGTCAGCGGTCGCTGGTGGTCCGGAACCCTTTTATTTTCTGTCGACGCTACGTTGAGACGCGCGCTGGTGGTGTAGTGGTATCACAGGACCCTGCCACGGTCCTAACCCGGATTCAAATTCCGGCCAGCGCACTTCTCTGCATCGAACGACTAGCGGCGCGTTTCATCGCGCCGCACCACTCGATACCGTGTGTGCGCCACCCGGGATTTGAGCAGACGAGTCGCAGCCCGGAACGGCGCGCAGCGCCGCATG
>CAZUWC010000366.1:0-2510 GCA_964623935.1 uncultured Halobacteriales archaeon | reverse complement strand
GCAACTACACGATGGGCGTCGCGGAGATTCCGACCATCGGCTTTGGCCCCTCGCGCGAGGAGTGGGCCCACGCGGCGAACGAGCGCGTCGACGTAGAGGACGTGGTGCGGGCCTGTGACGTCTACGCCGGGCTGGGACTGGAACTGTAGACCCGCTACTCCCCGGACACGACCGTCGTCCCGGCCTCCCCCTCGAGAGCGTCCAGCGCGTCGTCCAGCGCGGCGATTATCGCCCGGCGCTCGCGCCGCGATTCGCCCTCGACGAACCTGATCGCGGCCTCGACTTTCGGGCCCATGCTCCCCTCGGGGAATTGGCCGGCCTCTTCGTACTCGCGAAGCTGTCCGCTGGTGACCGTCCCGAGGCGGCGCTCGTCGGGCATCCCGTAGTCGACGTAGACGCCGTCCTCGTCGGTGAGGATCACAAGGTAGTTCGCGTCCAGGACGCGTCCGATCACCTGCGTGAGGAGGTCCTTGTCGACGACGGCGTCCTGGCCGACGATATGTCCGCGCTCGCGCTCGACCGGTACGCCGCCACCGCCCCCACAGATCACGAGGTCGCGCTGGTCGATGAGCCGCTTGACCGGCACCTCCTCGACGATACCCTTCGGCTCCGGGGAGGGCACCACCCGCCGGTAGTCGCGGTCCCCGGTCTCCCGGACCTGCCTGACTGTCATGCCGGCCTCGCGCATCTCCGCGGCTTTCCGTTCGTCGACGAACGGGCCCACTGGCTTCGTGGGGTTCTCGAAGGCCGGGTCCTCGGGGTCGATTATCGACTGTGTGAGCAGACACGCGACAGGGACGTGCTTCCAGTGCTGTTCGAGCGCGCGGTACATCTGCTGGGAAAGCATGTACCCGATCTGACCCTGGGACATGGCGCCACAGACCTCCAGTGGCTGGGCGGGCGGTTCGCCCTGTTCCTGCTGGAGGAGCAACGCCCCCACCTGCGGGCCGTTCCCGTGGGTGAGCACCACCTTGTAGCCGGCCTTCATCACGTCGACGACGCAGTCGGCGGTCCGCTCGACGGCCGCCATCTGCTCGGTGAAGGTGCCCGTCCCGTCGGGCGGCGTGAGCGCGTTGCCACCCAGCGCGATCATACAGAGTGGCTTCTCGCGGGGCGACCCCCAGAACTCGGGAGCCTCCACGTCGAGGTCGAAACTCGGTTCGGGGCCGATGGGTTCGTAGGCGGTTTCGGACTCCGAGTCGGAGTCGGTTTCGTCGGGAGGGTCCCCGGACATCCTACCAGCCGCGGCCGCCCATCGTCAACAGCATCAGCCCCTTCTGGGCGTGCATCCGGTTCTCGGCCTGGTCGTAGATGACCGACTGCGGGCCGTCCATGACGGCGTCGGTGGCCTCGAAGCCACGCTTTGCCGGCAGGCAGTGCATGTAGATGGCGTTGTCGTCGGCGTTGTCGAGCATCTCCTCGTCGCAGATCCAGTCGGTGTGCTGGTCGTGGATCTCCTTCTCCGCCTCGGTGCCGCGCTCGCCGACCTTGTAGGAGACCCAGTGTTTGGGGTAGACGACGTCGGCGTCCTCGAACCCGCGCTCCATGTCGTGTTCGACGGTGAAGTCGACGCCGGCCTCGTCGGCGTTGTCCTGTGCCTGGTCGACGATGTCGGGGTCCAAATCGATGCCCTCAGGGTGGGCCAGCGTCACGTCGGCGCCCATCTTCGTGAACCCGAGAATCGAGGAGTGAGGGACGCTCACCGGCCGGCGGACCTCCGGGGCGTAGGCGTAGGAGATGGTGAAGTTCACGTCCTCGATTGACCCCTTGCGCTCCCGGACGGTCTGGAGGTCGGCCAGCGTCTGGCAGGGATGGTAGGTGTCACACTGCATGTTGTAGACGGGGACGTCCGCGCCGGCCTGGTAGTCCCGCATGATTTCGGTCCCCTTCGGGTACTCGAAGTCGACGGCGGCGCCGAGCACGCGCACCGCGAGGGCGTGGCCGTACCGCGAGAGGACCTTCGCCGTCTCGCGGGCGGACTCGCCGTGTTCGAGCTGGAGCTGGTCGGGCGACATGATGTGGGGGTACCCGCCCAGCTGGTTGATGCCGGCCTCGAAGGACGACCGGGTGCGCGTCGAGGTGTTGTAGAACAGTTCGAACAGCGAGTAGCCCTGGAGGGCGCCAAAATGGGCCCACTGGTCGGCGGCGAACTCCGCCTTCAGCTGGTCGCCGACGTCGAGCACCGAGGTCAGTTCCGGCTTGCTCCACTCCTGGACCGTGATCATATCCTTGCCGCGGAGGTCTGTTTGCATTGCTGGGAACACTCCGAAGTGTGAGGCCGCGTACGTCCCCGTCTCCGTGCCGGGCGATAAAGCTTGTGACGAGACCTTGGGGGTAAGGTATGGATGGGATCCAGGAGTACGGTCCATCGTTTCGTTCGTCCCGGAGATGCGGCCGTCATGGACGGCCAGAAAGCCCCCGCGGGCTGGGCTAGCCCTTGTCGTTTGTGGCCAAACCGCGACCGGGAACCACCAGAAAGCCCCCGCGGGCTCGGCTCCCGGGACTCGCTG
>CAZUWC010000365.1:0-2516 GCA_964623935.1 uncultured Halobacteriales archaeon | reverse complement strand
CAGTCGGGCATCCAGCTCCACAGCGGCAGCGACTACCAGGAACTGGTCAAGCGGTCGGGCAACGACCCGCGGGCGCGGGAGGCGCTGCTCGCCAAACAGCGCGCCCGCGAGGTGATGATGAACGCCGAACGGAAGGTCGAGCGTCTCGCTGACCTGTTCGACCGCCACCGCGGGGACCGCGTCATCGTCTTCACCGCCCACACCGACCTCGTGTATCGCCTCTCCGAACGGTTCCTGCTCCCGGCGATCACCCACGAGACGCCCGCCAGTGAGCGAAGCGCCATCCTCGATGGATTCCGCGAGGGCGACTATTCACGGGTCGTCACGGCGAACGTCTTGGACGAGGGCGTCGATGTCCCCGACGCCAACGTCGCCGTCGTCCTCTCGGGGTCGGGCAGCGAACGGGAGTTCACCCAGCGACTGGGCCGCATCCTCCGGCCCAAAGACGACGGCGGACGGGCCCTGCTGTACGAACTCGTCACCGAGGAAACGGCCGAGGAGCGGGTCGCGCGGCGGCGGCGGTAGACGCGAAACTACATATTCCGGCGACACGTACCCCCGGACGTGCCAGTCGGCTACGATCCACAGGAGGTTCCGCTCTACGAGAACCGCGAGGTCCTCGAGGCCGAGTACGCGGCGGCCGAGCGCGACGGCGAGCCGTTCTTCGCCGTGGAGGCCTACGAGGAGGGCTACGCGGTCACCTACGACCTGCTCCCGGCGGGGAAGGAACTTGCGGCGCCAGCGGCCTCGGAGGTGGGCGAGCGGCTCACCCGCGAGGTCGAGGACATCGTCGGCGACGAGCGGATGCCGACCACGGAGGTGAGCAAGTCGGTGAGCGCCTCGCTGGGCCACGTCGCCTTCTTCGGGCGCGAGCACAGCGCCCGCCGGGTGGCCGCCGCCATCTCGACGGTCGTCCTCGACGAGGCCAACTGGGTGGCGGTCTCCGAGTCGCGTGACGCGCCGGGTTCGCGGCGGAACTGACGCCTGGATTTTTGACGGTCGGCCACCGAGAGCCAGGCAGTGCTCACGAAGGATCTGCTGCGGGTCTCGCGGGCGGGCGGTGGCTACCACCCGCAGTTCGCCGACGCGTCCGAGGAGCGCCTCGCGGCGCGGGTCATCGGCTGCTACCAGGGCCACGTCGGCGAGCGCCGTGCCGACCTCCAGGCGGCCCTGACGGACATCGAGCGCGAGGGCGACGACTTCAAACTGGTCCGGGGGTTCGCCAAGCTACTCGACCGCGAGGCGACCGACGAGACGCGGGCGCCCGTCGACCCCGGGCGCGCTCGCAGTGCTGCCTTCGCCGCCGGGGAGGCCGTCGGCGTCGTCACCGAATCCGAGCGGGCGACTGCGCTTGCCCGCGCGGCCGAGCGCCTGGGGACCGACCCCGAAGAGGTGGCGGCGTCGCTCTACGCCGACCGCGAGCGAGAGCAGATACTCGTCGACGTCGACGTACGCTGGAACCCGGAGACGCTCGTCGAGCAGTACAACCTCTCGCTGGCCCAGACCGCGCTGTTCGACGCCACCGAGGTCCGGGTGCGGAGTAGCGACCCAAAACGGGTGGTCTCGGCGGTCAAGCGACTCCGCCTGCTCTACGAGGTGCGCCGACTCCCCGAGGCCGAGCGCCGCGTCGTCGGCGAGACCGACCGCGAGGTCGTCGTCACTGGCCCCGACGCGCTCTTCCGGCGCAGCCGCCGCTATGGCACCCGCTTTGCCCGCC
Source organism: uncultured Halobacteriales archaeon (assembly GCA_964623935.1). Taxonomy (GTDB): domain Archaea; phylum Halobacteriota; class Halobacteria; order Halobacteriales; family Haloarculaceae; genus SW-9-67-25. The sequence goes on along the minus strand of CAZUWC010000365.1, from coordinate 799 downwards.
TGCTGCGGACGGTCGCGGGGACTGCGGAGTGGCGCCTGGAGGCCACCGTCGACGACCGCGGGACCGAACGGGAGTTGACCCTGGCCACGGGCGATGTCACCGTCCCGGGCGTCGACCCCGTCGCGGAGGTCACCTTCGACAGCGGTGTCGAGGCCGACTTCGCGGCCCGCTTCTCGTCGCTGGACCTGGACTGGACGCTCGTCCGCGAACCCGACGCCGTCGCCGCCGGGGAACACGTCATCATCCCGGACTTCGCGTTCGACTACGACCACGGCGAGTTCCGTGTCTACTTCGAGATCATGGGTTTCTGGACGCCCGGGTACGTCGAGAAGAAACTCTCCCGCCTGGCCGAGGTCGAGGACGTGGAGATGCTCGTCGCGGTCGAGGAGTCGCTCGGCCTCGGCGAGGACGCCGCCGAGAGCCGGACCGACTCCGGCGACGCGGGCGCCGAAATCGAGGCCCGCGACCACCGCGCAATCCCCTACTCGGGGACCGTCCGGGTCAAGGACGTCCGCGACGCGCTCCGCCGCTACGAGGACCGGCTGGTCGCAGCGGCAGCCGCGGACCTGCCCGACGAACTGCGGCCCGGGGACGACGTGGTGACCATCGAAGCGCTCGCTGGCGAGTACGGCGTCAGCGAGGACGCCATCGAGGGGAAAGACTTCCCCGAGCACGAGCGCGTGGGTCGGACGCTCGTCCGTCCGGCGGTGCTCGAGGAACTGGCCGACGACATCGAGGCCGGGATGGACTACAGCGAGGCCGAGGCAGCCCTCGACGAGTACGGTATCGACGACGCCAG
>CAZUWC010000364.1:0-2521 GCA_964623935.1 uncultured Halobacteriales archaeon | reverse complement strand
GTGCCGGTCAGTTCCGCGAGCAACACCAGCAGGGGCGGGTCGTTGAACTCGACGCGCGTGACGTCGGTGGCGGCGGCCGCGGCCTCCTGTGCGGGCAGGGGGTCCAGTTGCAGGCCGACGACTGTGACGACGACAGTCGCGACCAGCCCCGCGAGCGGGCCGGCGACGCCGATGTCGAACAGTGCCGTCCGGTCGGGGATGCGCCCGCGCATCCGGATGACCGCGCCCATCGACCCGATGTACGTGGGCAGGGGGATGAAGTAGGGCAGCGACGCCTCCACGCCGTGGTAGCGGCTCATCGCGTAGTGGCCGAGTTCGTGAATCCCGAGCACGCCCATGATCGCGACGACGAACGGCCACGCCTCCAGGGCGCGGAGCGGCTGTTCGGTGATCGGGATCTGGTACCAGTACACCGAGCCCGCAAAGAGTGTCGAGAGGACCGTCAGGGCGAACAGGATGGCGTTGCGCCAGGGGAACCCCCCCGACTCGGCGGTCCGTGGCTCGGCGACGAGGACGGACTCGCCGACCGTCAGTGGGAGCCCCTCGCCCTCGTCGTAGCCCTGCTGGAGGCTGATCTCGTAGCCCTGCTGGCGGAACAGCGGCCGGAGCCGTCGCTCGACGGTCTCGGGGGGCTGGCGGGGCTGGCCGACGTAGACAAGCCGGTCGCCGTCCCGTCTGACCTCGTAGACGTCGAAGGCCGGCGCGAGGTCACCGGCCGAGGGCCGGGTCGCCCGGTCGTCACTCATCGCCCGCTGGTAGTCGGTGCACGTGGATAAAAGGAGCGTCGGGGACCCGGCGCGGGGACCAGACCGCTACGCGGGCTCGACGCGCCAGGTGGTCGCGCTCGTGTACGACCACTTCTCGATCTCGAGGTCCGTCGCGGAGTCTTTCAGCTTGACCATCAGCGCGCCGATCTCCTTCGGGGAGAGATCGACCTCGTCCGCGATGAACTTGCTCTTGAAGTACATCTCGCCGTCCGCGGCCTTCCCTTTCAGGTAGGCACGGAGCCGTTCTTCTTTCGATCGCGCGTCGCCGGAGGGCTTCGTTGTTGCGCTCATCGTTCTGCCTCACTCACCCGTATCCCCCCGAGGGGTATATAAAGGCGGGAACCTTTGGATGGGTTCGTTCGCTTTCATTTCATTTCCCGTAAAATCGACGTTTTAATACTGACTCTAAACCAACGAGACGTTTTATAACCTTATCTAAGCGATTAAAAGAGGATAAGCAGTCAGGAATTATTTCGTGTTTAAATAACCGAAAAATACACGTATCTCCCGGAAAAAAGGAGGAGTACGTCGTCCGGAAACCGTCGTGTGTCTGACGTGCGTCGTGCGGGAGGGCGGATCCGGACCGGCGTCGGCGGGCACGGGAACGGGGGACACCGGAGTTGCTCGCAGTGCTTGACAATCCTTAAGAGCGCATCGGGGTTACCCCGGGGCAATGAAGGTAGTCGTCTCCATCGGCGGGAGCGTCCTCGCGCCGGACCTGTCGGCCGACCGCGTCGCGGCGTACGCATCGGCCCTCGAGTCTATCGACGAGGCGGGCCACGACGTGGGCGTCGTCGTGGGCGGGGGCGGGACCGCCCGCGAGTACATCGGAACCGCCCGAGAGCTGGGTGCCAACGAGATCGAACTCGACCAGTTGGGCATCGCCGCCACGCGCCTGAACGCCCGACTGCTCATCGGGGCGCTGGACGACCGCGCGGCCCCGACGCCGCCCGAACGCTACGAGACGGCCTGGGCGGCGATACGCCGGGGCGACGTCCCAGTGATGGGCGGCACCGAGGCCGGCCACACGACCGACGCCGTCGCGACAGCACTCGCGGAGTACGTCGAGGCCGACCTGCTCGTCTACGCCACGAACGTCGCGGGCGTCTACGACGCCGACCCCGCCGAGGACCCCGACGCGACCGCCTACGAACGGCTCACCGCCGAGGAACTCGTCGCGCTCGTCGGCCAGCAGGACCTCGAAGCGGGCATCAACGCCCCCGTGGACCTGCTGGCGGCGAAACTCCTCCAGCGGGCCGGGGTGCGCGCGGTCGTCATCGACGGGACCGACCCCGAGGCCGTCCCGCGGGCGGTCCGGGGCGACCACGACGGCACGGACGTGGTCCCCGAGGGATGACCGCCGACCCCTACGCGGTCGCCTCCAGCCCCGACCGCGCCTTCTGGGCGGACGCCGCCGCCGACGCCGTCCTCGAACGCGATCCCGCGGAACCCATCGTCGTCAAGGGCGGCGTCTCGCCCTCCGGGGTGCCGCACATCGGCCACTTCAACGAGATACTGCGGGGCTACTTCGTCGCCGAGGCGCTCCGGGATCGGGGCCACGAGGTCCGCCAGGTCTTCACCGCCGACGACAGGGACGCCCTCCGGGCGGTCCCCCGCACGCTCGCGGACCTCGACGGGAACATCGTCGGCCTCGGCGAAGTGGACGCCGGCGCGCTCGGGCGAAACCTCGGGATGCCCTACACCGACATCCCCGACCCCTTCGGGTGCTGTGACTCGTATGGCGAGCACTTCAC
>CAZUWC010000363.1:0-2529 GCA_964623935.1 uncultured Halobacteriales archaeon | reverse complement strand
TTTTCCGAGCGGATCGAGGGGATGGGGTGCCAGCACTACGGCGACCGCGGTGGCGCCGAGTGGTGCAACCACTACAACCAGCCTATCGACGACCTCAAGTCCCAGCCCGTCAAGCCCGGCGAGGAGATCGTCATCGAGGTCGAGGACATCCACGAGAGCGGCGCCGGCGTGGGACGGACCGACGACGGGTTCATCGTGATGGTCGACGGCGTGCTCCCCCCGGCACGCGCCCGCGTCGAGATTACGAACGTCCGCTCGAACCACGCCCGCGCCGAGGAACTCGAACGCCTCCCCGACGAGGAGGGCGACGAAGCGGAGGCCGGGACGCCCGAGGAGAGCGACGCCGAGGACGAAGACGAGGAGGGGACGCCACAACTGGGCAGTCGCGACAACTTCTGGGGTGCCTGATAGTGATTGCTGTAACGATTTACCGTTTCAACCGCATCAGTCCGTGCGGTTGAGCCGGAAACGGCTTACAGCAACCACTATGAGCCGCGGGTAGCCGGCTGGCGACTGGGAGAACGACTGTTTTTTGCACTCGACGTCCGACACTGCGGTCATGGACCTCGAACTCGACGGGAACGTAGCACTCTGTACCGCAGCTTCGAGCGGCCTCGGGCTGGCGAGCGCGACGGCACTCGCCCGCGAGGGCGCAGACGTCGCGGTGTGTGGCCGGACAGAGACACACCTCGACGACGCACGCGAGCAGTTACGCGCCGCCGGCACGGGCGACGTCTTGGCGGTCCAGGCCGATATCACCGACCCCGACCACGTCAGGGCGTTCGTCGAGGAAACCGTCGAGACCTTCGGCGGCCTCGACCACGTCGTGACGAGCGCGGGCGGCCCGCCGAGTGGCCCCTTCCTCGACCAGGCCGACCGCGACTGGTACGGTGCCTACGACATGCTCGTCATGAGCGCCGTCTGGACGCTCCGGGAGGTCCACCCCCACCTCGTCGACTCCGAGGCCGGGAGTGTCGTCGCCATCACCTCCCGCTCGGTCAAGGAGGTCATCGACGGATTGGTCCTCTCGAACGCCGTCCGGCGGACAGTCATCGGCCTGATAAAGACCGTCGCCCGGGAGTTCGCACCCGAAGTGCGGGCCAACGCCGTCCTGCCGGGCGCCCACGAGACTGGGCGCATCGAGGACCTCATCGAGGCGGCTGTCGAGCGCGGCGAGTACCCCGACTACGAGGCAGGGTACGAGGACCGGGGGAGCGACGTCCCGCTGGGACGGATCGGCGACCCCGGCGAACTGGGCGACGTGGTCGCGTTCCTGGCGAGTCCGCGGGCCAGCTACGTCACCGGCACGGCTGTGCCCGTCGACGGCGGCTCGACGCGGAGCTAACAGACGGGTTTGGGGTTGACGCCCAGCGCCTCCAACGTCTCGAAGTACTCGTCGTAGGCGGCACCGACGGCGTCGCTCGCAGCCGCCGTGGCACGCTCCCAGTCGTCGTCGCCGTCACAGACCTCCGCCAGCGCCCCCAGTGCCGTCTCTCTGGTCGCCTCGTAGTCGTCGCCGAATCCACGGAAGAGACTCGCAGTCTGTGGGTCCGCCTGCCCCGTAAAGAAGCCCGAGCACTGGCTGGCCTTCTTCTCGGCGACGAGCGTCCAGCCGACGACGCCGCCGAGGCGTTCGACGACGCTCCCGTACTGGGCGATGGCCTCGACGACGGTGGGTGGCTCGCCGGGATCGTGCTCGTCGAGTTCGGCCGCGATGGACTCGGAGTGGTCACGCTCGCTCTCGGCGGCCGCGGCGAAGGCGCCGCCGACGTCCTCCTCGGCCCAGCCGTCGAACGTCCCGGCAGCGTGGGAGGCTGCGTCTGCCGCGGCCGCGAGCACGGTTTCGGGTTCCAGTTCGCCCTCGGTGTCGGCGTACAGCGACTTCGAGGAGCCCAGCCGCGAGAGTTCCGTCTTCTGGTCCTCGCGAACCGTCTCGACGAGGTCTGTCTCGCTCATGTCCGCGCATCGGTCGCGGGGGGTTTGTATGCGTCGGGACGGCGGCGGAGCGTGTGGGTTACCCCCGGTTTTACTACCCTGGGGTCCGTGCTACTGTCTACTCGATGGGTGGTCGCGAGGCCGACGAGCGCGGCGCGAGACGCTGGCCGGACGTCAAGCGGCGGCTCTCTGAATCACACGCGGTTCTGTGGTCGGTCGTCATCGTGGCCTCGATGTTCGACATCGTGACGACGATGGCCGGGGTCCACCGCGGCGCGCCCGAAGGCAACCCCGTGGCGCTTGCGTTCATGGAAACGTACGGGACCCCCGGCGTGGGCATGCTGAAGTTCAGTGCCCTCGTGGTGGTGGTGGTGCTGTGGGCAGTGCTGGACGACCGGCGCGCGACCGCTCTCCTGGCTGCCTTCGCGCTCGTCTCGCTCCTCGTGGTCGGTATCAACGCGGTGACGCTCGCATCGCTCTAAGACCTCGCTCGCTTCGCTCGCTCGGTCTTCCAAAAAATCCGGTCGGCCGTGAACCGATTCAGTCGCCGGCCTCGCCCTGTTCCACGGCTCGCGCAACGCGCTCGCCGTTCCA
>CAZUWC010000362.1:0-2529 GCA_964623935.1 uncultured Halobacteriales archaeon | reverse complement strand
CTCGCGTTCGTCGGCGCCCCGGGACTCATCGCGGGAACGCCGGGGACCGCCGTCGTCTGGGCGCTTATGTGGCTGCTGTACCTCTCTTTCGTCAACGCCGGGCAGACCTTCTACGGGTTCGGGTGGGAGTCGATGCTCCTGGAGGCGGGCTTTCTCGCCGTCTTCCTCGGGGCGCCGGACGTGGCCGCGCCGGCCCTCGTCATCTGGCTGTTCCGGTGGCTGCTGTTTCGCAATATGTTCGGCGCCGGCCTGATCAAACTCCGCGGGGACTCCTGCTGGCGGGACCTCACCTGCCTCGAGTACCACTACGAGACCCAGCCGATGCCCAACCCGGTCAGCTGGTACGTCCACCACCTCCCGACGCGGGTCCACCGGTTCGGCGTCGCCGTCAACCACGTCGCCGAGGTGCTCGTCCCCTTCCTGTACTTCGCACCCCAGCCGGTCGCCGCGGTGGCTGGCCTCGTCACCATCGCCTTCCAGGGGTGGCTGATAGTCACCGGCAACTTCTCGTGGCTGAACTGGCTGACGGTCGTGCTCGCCGTCAGCACGCTCGGCGATGGCCTCGTGACCGCCCTCCTGCCGGTTGCCCTGCCAGCGACGGCCCCCGTCTCGACGCCGCTGTTGGCCGCGAGCGCCCTCGTCGCGGTGCTCGTCCTCCTGTTGAGCTACTACCCTGTCAGGAACATGCTCTCGTCGGGCCAGCGGATGAACGCCGCCTTCGATCCCCTGCACCTCGTCAACACCTACGGCGCCTTCGGGTCGATCACGAAGACCCGCTACGAGGTGGTCCTCCAGGGCACCGCCGACGAGACGGTCACGGGCGACACCGAGTGGCATACCTACACGTTCAAGGGCAAACCCACCGAGCCCGACCGGCGGCCGCCACAGGTCGCGCCCTACCACCTGCGGCTGGACTGGCAGCTGTGGTTCGCCGCCATGACAACCTCGCCGCGTCGCCACCCCTGGTTCTACAACTTCACCGCGAAACTGCTGGCCGGCGACGAGGCAACGCTCGGCCTGTTGCACACCAACCCCTTCCCCGACGAGTCACCGCGATACGTCCGGGCGCTTCGATACCGCTACGAGTTCACCGACCCCGACGAACGGGAGGGGACCGGCCGGTGGTGGACCCGCGAGCGCGTCGGCACGTACCTCGAACCGGTCTCGCTGGACGATCCGCGCTTCCGGTCGCTGTTGCAGCGCCGGGACTGGGAGGTGCCCGACCCGTCCGGGGGCTGATACTGTCGGCTATAACTTCGTGAGCGATTTCGCGCCCCGGGTGGGGCGAAACTGCTCACGGGCTTATAGCCGACAGTATGAGATTGATAAGGGAAGGCACGGCCAGTCCCGCCGTGACCTGACCAGTCGCCCCGGAGCGGCAAGCGGGAGTGTGGGACACCGCTCCGTGGAAGTGCCGTCCCGCCTGTTCGCACCCGACCCGACGCGCTTAATCGGTCGAGTCGCCTACCGCGAGTGATGAGCGATGGCGAGGCCACGCGGGGCCCGGCGGCTTTCGCGGCGCTCGGCCCGGCGGTGCGCGAGGCGCTCTCCGAGCGGGGGTTCGACACCCCGACCGAGCCACAGCGCCGGGCGCTCGACCCGCTCGCCGCGGGTGAGAACGCGCTCGTCGTCGCGCCCACCGGCAGCGGCAAGACCGAGACGGCGATGTTGCCGGTCTTCGACGCCCTCGCTGGGGAGGGGCAGTTCGGGATCGGCGCGCTGTACGTGACGCCGCTGCGCGCGCTCAACCGCGACATGCGCGACCGCCTCGAGTGGTGGGGCGACCAGCTCGACCTCGCGGTCGACGTCCGCCACGGCGACACCACCGACTACCGCCGCCAGCAGCAGGCCGACGACCCGCCGGACGTGCTCGTGACGACCCCCGAGACGCTCCAGGCGGTCCTGACCGGCGAGAAACTCCGCCGGGCGCTTGCGGATGTCGACCACGTCGTCGTCGACGAGGTCCACGAACTCGCGACCTCCAAGCGGGGCGCACAGCTGACCGTCGGGCTGGAGCGGCTCCGCGAGGTCGCCGGCCCGCTCCAGCGGATCGGCCTCTCGGCGACCGTCGGCGACCCCGGGGAGATCGGCCGCTTCCTCACAGGCGCTCGTGGCTGTGGCGTCGTCGAGATCGACGTCGGGAGCGCAATCGACGTCGGCGTGCGTGCCCCCGATGTGACCGACGCAGACGAGACGCTCGCGCGGGAACTCGTGACCGACCCGGAGATCGCCAGCCACGTCCGGGCCATCGACGGGATCATCGCGGAAAACGAGGCGACGCTCGTGTTCGTCAACACCCGCCAGACTGCCGAGGCGCTGGGCTCGCGGCTCAAGGAGCATGGCACCGACGTCGGCGTCCATCACGGCTCGCTGGCCCGGGACGCCCGCGTCGAGGTCGAAACCGCGTTCAAGCAGGGGGAGCTGGAGTCCCTGCTGTGTACCTCCTCGATGGAACTCGGGATCGACGTCGGCCTCGTCGACCACGTGGTCCAGTACAACAGCCCGCGGCAGGTCTGCCGGCTCCTCCAG
>CAZUWC010000361.1:0-2552 GCA_964623935.1 uncultured Halobacteriales archaeon | reverse complement strand
ACATCGACGAGCATTCCCGGAACTTTCTGCGCCTTGCCTCGAAGAAAGCGGCTCTCGAGGCGAGCGGACGCGTCAACTCGGATGACTCTGATATCAAGGATTTGTACAGACAGATAGAAACAGCACGAACGGAGATGGCTGGAGACCTGAGTGGTATCGTCCCGAGCGGTTCGGCGGAAATACCCGGTTCCGTGGATATCTCCAGTGCGATAGAATAAGCCCCAGCGTCGCGACCCGCGTAGCGGGGGGTTTTGTGGCTCCAGTCCAAGCCGGAAGTATGCGCCAGCCGACAGTCGGGACGCCCCCAGAGTACACCCTGGGAGCCGACGAGATACCCTGGGTTCTGGGCACGCACCTCACCGAGCAGTGCGGGCCACTCCCTCGCGCACCCGAGGGGAGCGAGGTCCTGTTGATCGAAGCCCACGACTTCGCCCGCCGGATGCCCTACCACCACCACAAACTCACGCTCGTGTTCGCCGCGATGCGACAGTTCCGTGACCGCTTGCGCGAGGCCGGCTACGACGTGACCTACATCCAGGCGGACACGTTCGGCGACGCCTTCGAGACGTACTTCGCGGAGAACCCGAGGGCCAGGCTGGTGACGATGCGGACGCCGAGCCACGGTGGCGAGCGCCGGTTCCGCGAACTGGTCGACGCGGCCGGGGGTGACCTCCGGGTCGTCGAGAACGAACTGTTCGTCAGCACGCGCCGCGCCTTCGACGAGTGGGCCGACGGCGACGACGCGTTCAGACACGAACGATTCTACCGGTGGATGCGCCGGGAGACGGGCGTCTTGCTGGACGGCGAGGACCCGGTCGGCGGCGAGTGGAACTACGACGACCGGAACCGGGAGTTCCCGCCCGAGGACTGGGAGGCCCCACCCGTCCCGACGCCCGAACACGACGCGGTGACCGAGGCGACGGCGGACTGGGTTGCCGCAGAGTTCGACACGTGGGGCAGCGCCGAGGGATTCAACTGGCCGGTGACTCGCCAGCAAGCACTCGATCACCTCGATCACTTCGTCACCGAGCGCCTGCCGGCCTTCGGCACCTACCAGGACGCGATGCGCAGCGAGGACTGGGCGATGGCCCACGCGCTTTTGAGCGGTGCGCTGAATATCGGGCTCGTGCACCCGCTGGAGGTCATCGAGGCCGTCGAGGAGGCCTACCGGACCCGGGAGGAGGTGGGTCTCGCCTCGGCTGAGGGGTGTATCAGGCAGGTGCTGGGCTGGCGGGAGTTCATGCGCCACGTCTACAGGCACGCGATGCCCGACCTGGGGAGTGCGAACCAGCTGGGGGCGCCCCACGCACTGCCGGAGTTCTACTGGAGCGGCGAGACGGACATGGCGTGTCTCGCCGAAACCGTCGGCGACGTCCACGCGCGGGGGTACGCCCACCACATCCAGCGGCTGATGGTGCTTGCGAACTTCGCGACGCTGTGGGGCGTCGAACCGCGGGAGCTCAACGATTGGTTCCACGCCACCTACGTCGACGCCTACCACTGGGTGACGACGCCGAACGTGATCGAAATGGGACAGTACGGCCACGGGGTGTTCGCGACGAAACCCTACGTCTCCTCGGCCAACTACATCGACCGGATGTCCGACTACTGCGAGGACTGTCACTACTACAAGACAAAGGACACCGGCCAGCGGGCCTGCCCGTTCAACGCCCTCTACTGGGACTTCCTCGACCGCAACGAGGAGACGCTGCGGAGCAACCACCGCATGGCGCTGATGTACGGCCACGTCGACGACAAACGCGAATCCGGCGCGATAGAGGAGATCCAGGAACGTGTGGCGGATTTACGCGAGATGGCGGCGGCGGGCGACCTGTGACTCTCTCTGTCGATCGCTGTGGTCCGAACCACCGATTCTCAGGGCCGCTGCTGAAATTGGTCGCGCGAGCCCAAAGGTCTACATGTTCGACAACGTAAAGGCGGGCATGGACCGCCAGCAGATTATCGCCATCGTCTTCGTCCTGCTGATGATCGGGTCGTCCATCGCCTACGGCGCCGCCATCTTCCTCTAGAGGTCGCGGACGTCGGCGGCGGTCACGTCGCGGTCGTCGGGGAGACGCTCGATACACTCGAAACAGAGGAAGAACTCGGAGCCGTCGACCAGTTCGAGGTCGATGCCCCCGGTCGTCTCCTTCTCCAGTGTCCAGAGGTTGGCGATGCCGCCGGCGATCGACACCGGCGTCCCGCACCCGTCGCAGGGCTGGCGCGCCATACCCGCTCTGAGGACCCGACGGGCAAAGCGCTTTGGCCGGGGGCGTGCTTGCGCGAACTCCGTCATCTAGCCCCGAACCTTTTGGTGGGGAGGCCGTAGGTTGGGTAGCCGATGGACCCCGTCGTGGACATCCCACCGAGCAAGACGGTGGTGGTAAACGGGAGTGGGAACAAGTACCACCGCCAGAGCTCTCTCCCCTGGCGGGACGCCGGCTGTCCGACCGACCTCGGGAAGACGGAGGAACTGCCCCTCCTCGAGGCCGAGGCCCGCGGTTACGAGCCGTGCTGTCGTGCTGACTGCTTCGGCGTCCGCAAAAATTAGC
>CAZUWC010000360.1:0-2557 GCA_964623935.1 uncultured Halobacteriales archaeon | reverse complement strand
CTCACTCATGATTGTCTCACGCGCAGAGGCGCTCTATCGGTGTAGTTGCGCGGTTATTCTTAAAACCATTTCGATACTACGTGTAGGTCACAACCGCGCCGTCCCGTGATTTGACACGGACTGACACGGTCTACGGACCAGGGAGTCCTCTCGGCGGTGACCGACGGCGAGACCGGAGAGAAGGGCAGCAGTCAGGGAGTTTCGAGCCGGACGTCGCCTACCTTGTGGATGTCCTCGCCGATGCCGGTCCCCTCGCAGTCCTCGTTGGGGCACCGGTAGTGCCAGCCGTCCTCGGTGGCGGCCCGCTCGGCGAACCGCTCGCCACACTCGTCACAGAAGAGCTGGCCCGCGTCACAGTTGTCGCGATGGAGGTCGAGTTCGAGTTGTGTCCTGAAGGTTCGTTTGCAGTCCCGGCATGTATGTGGCATATCACGAAGGTTCTCGGTCTATTCTTAAAACTGCACCGGAACGTTCACATCTCCCGATTCGCTGCGTGAACGGTTCACCCCCGGGAAAGCGTTGGCGAACGATAGCGACGCTGTCCCGCGGTAATACTGTCGGCTATAAGCCCGTGAGCAGTTTCGCCCCACCCGGGGCGCGAAATCGCTCACGAAGTTATAGCCGACAGTATAAGGCCCAGGAAGCGGCGTCGCCGGAGGGTCGACGACAGGCTTTCGGCGGTGGCGACGCTGGTACCAGGCGATGGCAGAGGCGGTACAGGTCTGGCTGGTCGAGCGCACCTACTCCGACGACGAACAGAACCTCATCATCCTCATCTACGCGACCCCCGACGGGACGAGGGCCTTCCGCAAGGAGCGGGCGCTACCCAGTTTCACGGGCGAAGCGCGGGCAACGACGGCCGCGCTCGACGTTTCGCCGGACAACCTCGCGCCCGTCACTGACGAGGCGACGCGCGAGCGGTACGCCAGGGAAGCCGCCCGGATGGCCGACGAACACGACCCCGAGGAGACCATCTAGTTCCCGCCCTCACCGCTCGTGTAGGGGACCAGTTGCTCGCGCCACGCCTCGGGGAGCAGACGCGGCGACCCCGCCTCGTCGAGCAGGACCGGGACAGTCTCGGCCGTCGCGACGAAGTCGGCCCCGTCCCCGATCTCGTACTCGATGGTGTCGCTCGTCTCACCTCGATGTCGTGCTCGTATGTCCGTGAAGAGCGTCAGGTCCCGTCGGCAGCGGGAATGCGCAGCCAGAACAGCGCGGTCAGGCCAGTCAGCGCTGCCAGCAGCAGGAACCCGGTGTCGAACAGTCCCGCGTCGGCGAAGAGGCCGATGACCGTCGACCCGGTCGCGCCGAGGCCGAAAAACAGCGTCCGCAACAGCCCCCACCCGGTTCCCTGGACCGCCGCGGGGAGTTCCCGCACCACGAACGCGCTCACGAGCGGGCCGATAGCGACCCGGACGCCGATCAGCGGGACCAGAAGCGCCAGCGCCAGCCGCCCCTCCAGCCCCGGCAGGACAGCCACCGTGACCGTCGACAGGACGATCAGCGCCAGGACCGTCCGCCCCTCGCCGTACTGGTCGGCGACGTGCCCCGCGACGGGCGTCGTGACCGCACTGACCACGAACAACAGCCCGAACAGGAGTGCGGCGAAACTCTGGTCGAGGCCCTTCAGTTCGACCAGGTAGGTGGGCAGAAAGGAAAGCAGCGCCTGGTAGGTGAACACGAACGGGAAGAAGACGCCGCTTGCCAGCAGGATGGACCTGTTTGACAGCGCACCCAGCGTCCGCCGGGCAGTCTCGCGCGCCGAGAGGCGGTCGCCGGCCTCGGGCGCTACCGTCGGAGGGCCCACCCACCACAGCGCGGCCGCGACGGCCAGCAGGAACGGCACCAGCCAGACGACGGCGAGGCGCCAGCCCCACCGCGTGGCGATTGTCGTCGCGATGTAGGGCAGCGCTGCCGCGCCGAGGCTCCCGGCGGCGAACGCGAACCCGTAGGCGGTGCTGTCCGCCTCGGGGTAGGTCCGCGAGAGGAACATATCGCGGGGCGTCCCGAAGAGTCCGGCGCCGATACCGAAGAGCGCACACGCAGCCAGGAAGAGCGCGAAGACGGGTGCCAGGTAGAAGGCGACGAAACTGACCGCGCCGAGCGTCGCGCCGCCGACGAGGAGACGACGCTCGCCGACGCGGTCGGCTGCGATGCCCGCGGGGAACTGCAGGCTGGCGTACAGCAGCCACAGCACCGTCAGCGCGAAGCCGGCGCTCGCGTTGGTCACGGCGAAGTCGGCTTTCACCTGCGGGAGCACTGCCGGCAACAGCACGCGGAAGCCGTTGATGAACAGCCAGCCGGTGGCCACGGCCAGCAGCGTCCAGCCCCGACCCTGACCGCGCAGTCCGTCGACTGTCTCGCGTATGGTGCTCATTCGATGTGTCCCGTCGCTATCGGTTTCCTCGCTCGCACTGCCGGCCTCTGACTACCCGAGAAAAGCCACGCCGCGCGTAAGAATCTGTTTTCTCGCGGTCCGAAGTACCGAGTCCTTTCACAGTGCTGTTCCGGGCGACTGACAGCCGGAAAGCCCCCACGGGCTCGACTCCCGCGGCTC
>CAZUWC010000359.1:0-2599 GCA_964623935.1 uncultured Halobacteriales archaeon | reverse complement strand
CCCGGGCTATGAGCTTGGGAAGCTCATGTCCTACCACTAGACCACCGGCGCACGTTCGTCACTCGTTTCGGGTTGCACTTGAACGTAGCGCTTCCGGGAATCCGACGAGCGTCACCTCCCGCGGGCCTACCGCGAGCACATCACCACCGTCGTCTCGGATACCGTCGCGGTGGCTGGGCGCAGTCTGTGCTGGTCCTCCACGGCGAGACTAGCCATGAGGACGACGTGAACGACGCAGAACGCGTCGCCAGCGACCTGCTCGAACCCGAGTGTGAGTCCTCGACGTGTCCGCGGGATGTACGAGCGCAGCGCTCCCGAGCAGGCCTTTTGCTCGCTACGTGGCACTGCGGGACGGCCCCGATCCTCATTCGCTCCCGCTGGTTTCGACGACGATCCGTACGCGGTCACCGTTCCCTGCGTTCGCGGCCTCGGCTCCCTGTAGGACGTACGTCTGTGGATCGACTGGCTCGCCGTTCACCTCGACGGTGACCTCGGTTCCGGGCTCGCTGTCCCTGTAGACGGTCTCCTCGAAGACCACAGTGTCCTCGCTCACGCCGATGTTGAGTGTGGCCATCGCCCACTCGAGTGTGATACCTGTCGCGTGCGTGTGCCAGACGCGGCCGTCGCCGCCCTCGAAGTGGAATTTGTCGGCCTGGAGCTGGTACTCCTGGCGGCTGAAGTCGATTGTCTGTCCGTCGATCACCACCTCGATGGTACCGTGTCCGTGGGCGCTGCCTGTCGGCCCCGGTGTCTGCTCGACTTCCGCCAGGCTGGCCTCGCCGGCGTCTCCGTCGGTGCCTGCCTCGGTCGCGGGCGAGGCGTCGCCCCCGCCCACGAAGACGACGACGTAGACGACCACGAGCACGGCGGCGAGCAACACCAGCCCGAGCACGAGCGGTCCCGTCGGACGTTCGCTCTCTCCGCCGTCGAGTTCCTCTTCGACGCGGCGCCGGTCGATCGCGCCCAGCTCGTCCTCGTGTTCGTTCCCGAGATGACGCAGGTACGCCGTCTCGTCGTCGAACGAGTCCCCACAGTAGTCGCAGTCCGGCATTCCGCCACTGTTCGTCCGCGTCGCACTCAGCCGTTTCGGTTCTCGGGGTCGAAGGACGCGACGAGCTGTGCGAACGCCGCAGCCTCGCGGTCCTCGCGGGTCTCTCGCGGGGCGTCGTCGTGGAGGCGCCTCTTGACCGTCCGCACTGCCTCGGCGTCGTTGGCCGCAATCTCCGACGCGACCGCCCGGGGCTCGTCGACGATCCGACTGACCAGTCCGACCCTGTGTGCCTCCCGTGCCTCAAGCGTCCGGCCCGACAGCGCGAGGTCCATCGCCTCGGCGCACCCGACCGCGTCGGGCAGCCGGACGGTCCCGCCCCAGGCGCCGAAGAGACCGAGGCTCACGCCCGGCTCTGCCAGCGTCGCGTCCGGCGTGGCGACCCGGACGTCACAGGCCAGCGCGAGTTCGACCCCGCCGCCGCGTGCGGCCCCGTCGATCCCGGCGACGACGGCGCCGTCGTAGGCTGCCAGCGCTGCCGCGACCTCCTGCCCGCGGCGGGCGAAGGCGTGTGCCTCCTCGCCGACGAGGCCGGCGACCGTATCGAGATCGGCCCCGGCACAGAACGCCCCGCCCGCCCCGTGGAGGTACACGACCGGTTCGGTCGCGGCTTCCACTGCTCCCTCGAGTTGCGCCAGACCGGACCCGGTGAGCGCGTTCCGACACTCGGGGCGGTCGAGTGTGATCGACCGCACGTCACCCTCGACGGCTGTCCGTATCATGGGACCAGGTGGCTCGCCGTTTCCAAAGGTCTTTGCCCTTCCCCTTGCTATACTGCGATAATGGAGGAAGCCGCGGCAGTCCGACGAGCCGCGTTGGAGGCCACCGAGGATGTCGAACCCGCCGCGCTGCGCGAGCGTATCGTGACTCAACTCGACGGCGGATCGATGGTCCCCGGTGTCTTGACGATACTTACCGCGCGTGCCCTCTCTGACAGTGCGTCGGCGCCTGTCACGAACAGTGACGGGAGCCTCGTCGAACCGGTCACGGAACGGGCAGCCGGCGTCCAGCTCATCTACGACGGTCTCCGCCTGACCCGCCAGCTCTCCCAGGACGAGCCCTGGACCGCCGGCAGAAAGGACGCCGGCGACCTGGCGATTCTCGTTTCTGACGTTCTCGTCTCCCGCGGGTTCTACCTGCTCGCCCGGTCGGAGGCTGCCGACGCCGCCGTGGCCACTGTCAGGGCCTTCGGCCGCGACCAGTCGGTCCGCCGGGAGACCGATGACCCCTCTCTGGACCGGAATCTCGAGGCTGACGTCCTCGAACTGGCTGTCGTCGCCGGTGCCACGCTCCAGGGCCGGAGGGCGATGCCCCGACTGCGCGAGCACGCCGCCGGCCTCGCTAACGGCACTCCCTTCCCCGAGGCAGGCGCCTTCTTTTCGGGGGCGCCCGTCGAGGATATCGCCACCCTCAACGTGGAATCGACAGGGGGCGAAGGTATGACCACCTCCGCCGACCACTAAACCGAAACCCCTAAAGACTGACCGGAGCAACCAACCGATGCGTGCCTGGGTAGCTTAGCGGTAAAGCGCGTCCTTGGTAAGGACGAGA
>CAZUWC010000358.1:0-2605 GCA_964623935.1 uncultured Halobacteriales archaeon | reverse complement strand
TATTCGACCCACCGGGGGGTCGAAATTGCTCACGGGCTTATAGCCGGCAGTATGAGGAGTATCAAACGTTACGTCCACCGGTATACGGACGATTGCAATCGTTTTCCAGGTCGACCGCTCGCTTTCTGGCGGTCGATCCTGTAATGACTTACAATCGTCCGTATACAACTGCCCAGGACCGGGGTGGCCAGGGCCTGCTTTGCGGCCCAGTGGCGGAGGTTCTGGTGAATCTTCATCACGAACGCGTAGGGGCGAGAGGCGCTTGAAACGCCCGGATTGACCGCGAGGACTCGTGAGGCGACCGATACCGCCGGTTTCGCGAGTGCTGTAGATATAGCAATCCACATTAGGCCCGATTTCCAAACGCCTCTGTATGAGCACGTCGCACGTAATCGTCGGTGATGGGATCGCGGGGAGTTCGGCCGCGGAGACCCTCCGGGAGGAGGACCCCGACGCGGACGTGACGGTCATCACCGACGAAGGGGAGGCACTCTACAACCGGATTCTCATCAAGGAGTTCGCCAAGGGCAAACTGCCGGAGGCGCCCATCTCCATTCACGAACCCGACTGGTACGCCGAGCGCGAGATCGACCTCGCACTCAACACCTACGTCACCGAGGTCGACCCCGATGCACACGAACTGCACACCCACGAGGGGGACGTCTACGAGTACGACAAACTGCTGGTCGCGACGGGTGGGACGCCGGCACAGCTCCCCGCGGGGAACTCCGACGCCGAGGGCATCCACCACTTCTGGACGTTCCAGGACGCGCGCGCCATCCGCGAGCACGGCGCCAGCTCCGAGACAGGCATCGTCGTCGGTGCCGGACTGCTCGGCATCGACCTCGCAGCGGTCTGTGCCGCCCAGGACGTCGACGCCCACTACCTGATGCGGGGCAACCGGTGGTGGCGCTACGCCCTCTCGCTGGACGGGGCCGAGATCATCCACGACGCCTTGGAGGAGAAGGGCGTCACGCCCGTCTTCGATTCCGGGGTCGACCACTTCGAGGTCGACGACGACGGCCACGTCACCGGCGCGGTCGACCCGAACGGCGAGTTCTACGACGGCGAGTTCGTCGGCGTCGCCATCGGGCTGAACTTCAACACCGAGTGGCTCCAGGGCAGCGGTATCGAGTGTGACGACGGCGTCATCGTCGACGAGTACATGCAGACCAACGTCGAGGACGTCTACGCGGCGGGCGACATCACGCAGTTCCACGACGTCATCCTCGGGGACCAGACACAGAACGGCGCGTGGGGCTCGGCGAAAGAACAGGGCGCCACCGCCGCGAAGAACATGGCCGCCGGCGACGAACGCGAGGAGTTCCGGTGGGTCTCTTCGTACTCCATCACGCACTTCGACTTCCCCTTCCTCTCGTTTGGCCACCCGACGCTGGGCGACGACGAGGCCGAACGCAAGTACTCCGCGGGCGAGTGGCGCCGGCTCACCTTCAGCGACGGTAAACTCATCGGCGGCGTCCTCATCGGCGACCTCTCCCAGCAGTCCACCTACAAACAGCTCATCCGCGAAGGGCGCGAGGTCGCAGACCAGAAGGACGTCCTCCTGGAGGAGCGCGTCGACACCGACAAACTCGAACCGGCCCCCGAGGCCGAGTAACGGGCGCCAAGCCGACAGCCACGGCGCGACCGACGGTCTTTTCTCCGGGCGAAACCGACTCCACCCATGGACGGCAGCACCGACATGACGCTGGCGTTCGACCTGGCGGCACTGAAGGAACTGGCCAGGCCGGACGCCGTCTTCAACGATGCCCGGCAGTGGAGCGAGTACGTGGGCGTCGTCTCCGAGAAACCCACCTACGTGGTGACGAACTTCACCCGGAAACACCGCATCCGACAGGACTTCTTCTCGGGGCCCCGGGGACGCGAGGAGAGCCTGGAGAACGTCAGAGAACAGTTCGACACGGAACGCCACGTCTTCGTGGGGACGAGCGAGGAGGACCAGACGCTGGCCGAGGCAGTCGACTGGGAGTTCCTCGACGTCGCCGATGCCGCAGAGGCCGCCGACTGGGAACTGGGCGATGCCGAACCGGCGACGCAGGTCACCGACGAGGGCCGCGACGACTGGCCCTGAGCGTCGCTCGGTTTTAAATCGGACCGCCGCCAAATGGCCGTATGCTCGCGATGCAGAACGAGGAGACCGGCACCTGGCACCTGGTGGGTGCCCGCGGCTGTGGCGAGAAGCCCGACGGCGAGACCGTCGAGGCGACCTGGTCGAAGATACGCGACCGCGTCGAGCGTGACGCCGGCACGCGGTGCTCGAACTGCAACTGGCCCCGATGACCATGGCACACGAGCGTGAGATGGTCTGGAAAATAGCGACAGCAATCCGTCTCAGTGGTGTTCGTCCTCGTGGCCCAGGTATGCAGTGGCCGAGTCGAAGATGGCAGCGCACCGTTCACACTCCAGAATGAGTTGTCCGTCCTCCAGGTGAACGTCCATCTCGACCCCGCCGAGCACCTCCAGGCCGACGGCGACGAGCAGTTCGTATGCGCGGTCGGTCTGAATGTCGTGCTCGTCGGCGAACGCCTCGAGCTCGGCCGCGAGGTCCTCGGGGAGGTGGGCGTCCGGGCGCATACGGGGGCGA
>CAZUWC010000357.1:0-2608 GCA_964623935.1 uncultured Halobacteriales archaeon | reverse complement strand
GGCCGGTCGCGCTCGATACGCTCCCGGAGGTCGTCGCTCGCCCGCTCGCGGGCAGCGCGGTGGTCCATCATCTCTTCCTCGTGGGCGTGGTAGTAGGCGAGCGCCGCGTACACGTCGGCCACAGACAGGTCGAACGTGTCGGCGAACTCGCCGGGCGCCATCTCGCCGTCGCCGTCCCTGACCTGCTCGTAGACGTTGAGGACGGTGATCCGACGTCCCCGGATGCGTGGCTCGCCCCCGAACAGGTCGTCCGCCACGATCCGCGGGTGGTCCGGGTCCGGGACGTCCCCCTCCCTGTCGGTTGCCATCGGTGTCCTCTATCGGGCCGGACTCGGATATTGTTTACCACGCGTCCCGGCCGAACGAGGGGGCGAGCCAGGCCGCTCAGAACGCCGCGACTTCCCGTATCTTCTCGCGCACCCGCGTCGCGTTGGGTAGCTGGAAGTCCTCCAGGTCGTACAGCGGGTAGACGACGTCCCACCCCGTCACGCGCCCCACGGGCGCCTCCTGGTAGAGCAGCGCCTCCTCCTGGAGGGTGGCGATCACCTCGCCAGCGAGCCCCCCAGTTCGGGGTGCCTC
Source organism: uncultured Halobacteriales archaeon (assembly GCA_964623935.1). Lineage (GTDB taxonomy): Archaea > Halobacteriota > Halobacteria > Halobacteriales > Haloarculaceae > SW-9-67-25. The sequence continues at coordinate 2,029 of CAZUWC010000357.1, read as the reverse complement.
GTGGACGACGACCGCCCGACCGGTCTTCTCGAACGAGTCGACGATCGCCTCCCGGTCCATCGGCGAGAGCGTCCGCAAATCGATTACCTCGACGTCGGTCTCGCCGGCCAATTCCTCGGCGGCCTCTATAGTCGGCCGGGTCATGGCACCCCACGTGACGGCAGTGACGTCGTCCCCTTCCCGGCGAACGGCGGCCTCGCCCAGCGGCGTCTCGTAGGTCCCCTCGGGCACCTCCTCGCGGAACGCGCGGTAGATTTTCTTCGGTTCGAGGAAGACGACCGGGTCGGGGTCCCGGATGCTCGCGATCAGGAGCCCCTTCGCGTCGGCGGGCGTGCTCGGGACGACCACCTTGAATCCGGGGTGGTGGACGAAGATGGTCTCCATCGACTCGCCGTGGAGGTCCGGCGCCCGGACGCCGCCGCCGAAGGGTACCCGCACCACTAGCTGGCAGGGGTACTGGCCCCGCGAGCGGGCGTGCAGTCTGGCCGCGCGAGTGTAGAGTTGCTCCAGGGCCGCGTAAGTAAAGCCCATGAACTGGATCTCCATGACGGGCCGCAGCCCCGAGGCAGCGAGGCCGATGGCGGCCCCCGCGATACCCGTCTCCGAGAGCGGCGTGTCGATGACCCGCTCCTCGCCGAAGGCCTCGTAGAGCCCCTCTGTCGCCCGGAAGACACCGCCCGACCGGCCGACGTCCTCGCCGAGCAGCACGACGGAGTCGTCGCGGGCCATCTCGTCGTGTAACCCCTCGGCGACCGCCTCCACGAGCATGAGGTCGTCCACGGTCGATACGGTGTCGCCCGGGTCGGCGTCCGTCCCCTCGCTGGCCGTCATGCTACCACCGGAAGGCCTCCTCGCCGTGTTCCTCGTAGAGGGCGAGCAACTGTTCGCGTTGGTCGTCGACGTCGGCGGGCGGGTTCGCGAACACCTCGTCGAAGACCTCCTCGGGGGACTGCTCGGCGGCGGCCTCGAGCGCGCGGTCGGCGGCCTCGCGGGCACGCTTCTCGGCACGCTCGCGGACGCGTTCGCCGTACTCGGTGTCCCAGAGGCCCCGGTCCGCGAGGAACGCCTCAAAGCGGTCGATGGGGTCGCGGTCGCGCCAGGGTTCTACATCTGCGTCGTCGCGGTACCGGGAGTCGTCGTCGGACGAGGAGTGGGCGGTCCGGCGGTATGTCAGCGCCTCGACGAGCGCCGGATCGCCAGTCTCGCGGGCCCGCTCGACCGCCCGGCGGGTTACCTCGTACGTCGCGAGGGGGTCGTTGCCGTCGACGAGGACACCCTCGAAGCCATACCCCCGAGCCCGCGAGGCGTACGTGTCGGCGGCGGTCTGGCGCTCGACCGGCGTCGAGATGGCCCACTGGTTGTTGAGGACGAGGAAGACGACAGGTACGTCCAAGACGCCCGCGAAGTTGAGGCCGGCGTGGAAGTCGCCCTTGCTGGCACCGCCGTCGCCGACTGCCACCAGGCCCACTTCGTCGCGGCCCTGGAGTTTCCGGCCCCACACGAGGCCGACCGTCTGGGGGACCTGCGTGCCGACGGCCACGATGTGAGGGAGGCGGCGTTCGTGGGCCGGCATGGCGTCGATGTCCTCGGTCTCCCAGGTCTCGTAGCCCCGCAGCCAGAACAGCAGGATGTCCAAAAGTGGGCGCCCCCGCTGGATGTGGGCGCCGTACTGGCGCCACTCGGTGTTGAGCCAGTCGCGGTCGGCCAGGGCGGCCGCCGGCCCGACGTGGGCGGCCTCCAGCCCGCGACACCCCATCCAGAAGTGGAACTCCCCCTGGCGCTGGAGGGTGGTCCCGCGCTCGTCGAGCGCGCGTGCGTCGACCATCGACTCGTACATCGCCCGCAGGGTGTCGTCGTCGACGTCCAGCGCCGCGACGGCGTCCGCATCGTAGGACCCGTCGGGGGCGAGGAGTCGCTCGCAGTTCTCGAACTCCTCGGGAAACCGTGGCATGGTCGCCCGTCGGACGTGTGGCACTTCAATCTCTCCCCGCTCGCTTCGCTCGCGGGAACGCCGCGGGAGCCGCGACAG
>CAZUWC010000356.1:0-2630 GCA_964623935.1 uncultured Halobacteriales archaeon | reverse complement strand
AAGGCGGCATTCCTCTCCTGTCGACCCCTCAGAACTCGGACCCCGAAGCTGGGGCGTTGCCGTCGGATTCCTCGTCGACCAGCGGCGCGTGAACGGCCCGGTACCCGTCGTCGGTGGACACGACGTCCTCGACGGCGTAGAACCGGAGAGACTGTTCCTGTTTCGTGGTGACGGGAAAGCCGTAGTGGTCGGACTCGTAGCCGAACGTCTCGCCGGCCTCGCGCCGGTGAGCGACGAACTCGCGGTGGTCGGCCAACCGCCGCCGAACCACGTCGCGGGAGATGCCGGGCGCCTCGCCGACGCGTTCGTCGAACACCCCCGCGAACTCCGCCTCGCGCTCGTAGCCGACCGAGTTGCGTCCGGCGACGAGCGCGGCCAGCGACGTCGTGCCGGTCCCCCAGAACGGGTCCAGCACGGTGTCGCCGTAGACGCTGTACATGTTGACCAGCCGGTAGGGCACCTCGAAGGGGTAGGCTGCCGAGCGGTCGCGCAACGCGCCGCCCTCGAGCGTCTGGAGGCGGCCGCGGATGTCGGTCCAGACGTCGGAGAACCACCGGTTGCGCTCCTCCCAGAAGTAGGCGGCCTCGTACCGGCGTCGTGCGCCGGGTTCGAACTGACGCCGGTCCGTACCGTTGCGGAAGACCAGGATGTACTCGTGTTCGAGGGTGACGTAGGCGTTGGGCGGGACCATTCCCGAGCCCATGAACTTCGCCGCGGAGTTGGCGGGTTTGCGCCAGAGGACCTCGGGGAGGGGCTCGAACCCCAGCGCCTCGAAGGCGTCGACAACCCGGGAGTGGTTCTGGTAGACACGGAAGCTCCCGTCGAGGGTCCGCGTCGCGTCGCCGACGTTGACACAGGCGATGCCGCCGTCGACGAGGGTGCGCTCGACCTCGGCCCAGACCTCCTCCAGCACTGCGTGCATCGACTCGAAGGCCGCCTGGCCGTCTCGGGCCTCCAGCGCGTCGCCGATGGCGGGGTCCAGCTCCGAAAAGAGGTCGTCCCACATCTCGACCATCGGGTACGGGGGCGAGGTCACGACGAGTTCCACGGAGTCGTCGGCGACTGCTTCGAGGTGTCGAGAGTCGCCCACGACGACGCGGTGTTCGGTCTCCATGCGGGAGCCGTCTCGGGTGGGTTCGGACACAGCAACGTAGTCCCGGGCGGGCAGAAACTTCAGAGGTTCGAATCCTGCGTCGGCAACTCGGTTGCTCCGCTACCGGGATCGGATGTTCTTCCGGAGTCGCGATGCAGGTAGCAAGTGTCCCTCCGCAGCAGCCTCACTTGACCGTCGCGGCGTTCCCTATCCGGACCTGCCGCCGTGTGCCCGGTACCAGACCCGCTCGCCCACGGGCGAGTCCCCCGCCTCGATGTCCAGCCGATCCACGAACAGATCGCGGATGGCGAGCGTGATCACGAGGGTTTCGGTTTCGCCGTCCTCGGACGCGACCGTGACGTGACAGTGCCCGTCCCGCGTTTCGATCGAGTCGATGGTGCCGACGGACCACCGGTCACGGTGGTGGGCCGGTTCCCGCGCGTGAATGCGGTCGTGAGTCATGGCGGCGATGTCAGGAACCGCCCGCTGCCGTGCCATCGCCGGCAGTGACCGTCTGCTCCTCGGCCGCCGAAAGCGGTTCCTCGATGCCGAGCAACCGGGCACTCTCCGTCCAGAGTCGCCGGGCCGCGTCGCGGTCCCGGGCGGCCTCCGAGGGCGTGGTGGGGTGCTGGTCACTGAAGTATCGGCCCGAGACCTCGGCCGTGCGCGGCGAGACGCCGACGAACAGGATCTCCGCGGCGCCGTCCGCGACGGACGTCACACCGGGAACCGCTTCGAGCAGCCGGAACAGCCCCGAGAGCGGGCCGGGGAGGAACCGGCCGAAGCCGCTGCCCGGAATCGCGCCCGGGTGGATACTGTTCGCGGTGACCTGGCGGCCGGCCGCCTCGAGTCGTCTCGCGAGTTCCGCGGCGAAGAGGACGTTCGCGAGTTTCGAGTGGCTGTAGGCCCGAAAGCCCGAGAACCGGTCGGCACCCCGGATGCGGTCCAGGTCCAGCGAGGCGCCATTGTGGGCCGCCGAGGCGGTCGTGACGACCCGGGCGCCCTCCCGGAGGTGCCCGAGCAGTTCGGCCGTCAGGAGGTACGGCGACAGGTGGTTGACGTGGAAGGTGTACTCGATCCCGGCGTCGGTCAGTGCCCCGTTCCGGAACAGCCCGCCAGCGTTGTTGACGAGGAGGTCGAGTCCGTCGGTCTCCGCGCGCACGGCCCTCGCGAGGCTCCCGACAGCGTCGATGTCGGCGAAATCCGCCTCGACGAACGTCGCGTCGACGCCGCTCCTTGAAAGTTCCTCGACCACCGCCGCACCCGCGTCCGGATCCCGGCCGTGGACGACGACGTCCGCGCCGAGTCGACCCAGCGCCAGGGCCGTGGCGCGGCCGATCCCGCTGGTCGATCCTGTGACAAGGGCCTGCAGTCCGGTACAGTCGACGTCCGAGACGCCCGCGATGTTCTCCGGGAGGTCGCTCATTACGCACGACAGGGGCTCGACGAACAAAACGACACTACTTCGACCCCGACACGACGGGTCCCGGGAGGCCCCTCGCTCCCGGCTTCCTCGTATGCCGTCGTCCCGCGCGGA
>CAZUWC010000355.1:0-2636 GCA_964623935.1 uncultured Halobacteriales archaeon | reverse complement strand
ATATTTATTCCGATCGGCGGTCGAATACGGCCCTTCTCTCGCGACGGGGGAGTGATACTGTCGGCTATAAGCCCGTGAGCAGTTTCGCCCCACCCGGGGCGCGACATCGCTCACGAAGTTATACCGGTGGACGTAACGTTTGATACTTCTCAGCCCTTCCTTGTCCCGGGCTGAATATATCATTGCTTACGTCCACCGGTATATAGCCGACAGTATGAGCACTCGCATCGAACGCGATTTTCGGCAACAGGCAGTTCCTCTCACAGTGCCTCGGCCACGGCGGGCGCGACACTGACGGCACTGACGTCGCGTTCGACGGTGTCGGTGCCGTAGACGGCTTCCACGCCCGCACGGGCGAGTTTCAGGCGGGCCCCGCCGACGAGGAGCGGGTGGACGCAGGCAGTGTAGACGCGCTCGGCGTCGCGGTCGTGCAGGACACGGACGGTCTCGCACATGGTCGATCCGGTAGCGACGATGTCGTCGACGAGGACGACGTCCCGGCCGGCGACCGCGGCGTCGCTGGGTTCGATCTCCACCTCGTCCCCCGCGTGGCGTGTCTTCTCGAAGTGGTCGGTCTCGCCGCGGCCGTAGGCGCCGGCGACCGACCGGGCCAGGCCGACTGCGCCGTCGTCGGGTGCGAGAAAGAGCGGGTCCGCGAGGTCCGCGGGGAGCGGTTCGGCGAGGCGACCGCCCGCGTCGACGGCCTCGGCGGGCACGTCGAAGTAGTCACAGACGGCCGCCTCGTGGGGGTTGACCGTCAGCACGCGGTCCGCCCCCGTCGAGACGGCCCGCGCGACCGCCCGCGCGGAGACCGGTTCGCCGGCCTCGAAGGCCCGGTCCTGGCGCGCGTATCCCATGTAGGGGAGGACGGTCGTCACCTCGCGGGCGCCGGCCTCGCGGGCCGCGTCCTGCAACTGCAGGAGTTCGACGTGCGCGGCGTCCGAGACCGTGGCGGCGACGACGACAGCGCGGTCCCCCTCGTCGAGTCCCGCCAGCCTGGCCAGCCCCTCCCCGTCGGGGTACTGCTCGTACGCGACGCCCGCCAATCCCTCGCCCGTGACCGCGGCGAGTTCGGCGGCCAGCGCCTGCGAGTGCGACCCGGCGACGATCATGTGCGACGTCTCGACACGGGGCCTAAACGTCCTTTCGGTCTCACCCGCCATCCCGACGAGTCCGCACGATACTGGGCCGATCACTCGAGCAGTCCCAGGTCCTCGGCGACGAGGTCCGCGAGCTTGTCCGCCAGATCCGGGTCGACCCGGGCACACTCCTCGCCGTCGTGTTGGGTCTCGTTGTGCCGCTCCAGTGTCTCCGCGAGTGCCGACAGGGGGACCCGCGTCTCCGTGCCACAGTCCGGACAGCGGATCGGAACGTCGGGCTCGTCGTCGGTCATCGTCCGCCGGTTGGACGGCCCCGCCGAAAACGCTCCCGGTTCCAGGCCCGTGGATCCGTGCGACCGACAGATGTCCCGACGTATAAACGGGGCGCCCGCGAGTACCGGATATGGACCCCGACGCCCTCCGAACCGAAGTCGACGAGTGGGTTCGAGACGGCATCATCACCGAGGACCAGGCCGAGGCGATCCTCGCACGGTACGAGCGCGAGGAGGAGACCGGAGCACGCACCGAATCCCGGTCACGGGCGGTCCTCGCCCTCTCCGTTGTCGGATCGGCGCTCGTCCTCGTCGGCGTGACACTGTTCCTGGCGACGAACTGGAACGACCTCCCGACGGCCGGCCAGGTCGCCGTCCTGCTCGCCGGGCCGGGACTGGCCTACCTCGGGGGCACGACTGCCTACCGCCGACGGCTCCCGCGGGCCGGCCTCGCGCTGTCGTTGCTCGGGGCGGTGCTCGTGGGGCCGTCGCTGTTCCTGCTCGCGGATCTGGCCCCGGCGTCGGTCGAGGAGTCGTGGCTGCTCCTGGCGTGGACGGCGGTCGCACTCGCGACCGGCCACGCGCTCGTCTCCCGCGTCGGCGTCGGGTTCGGGCTCGCGGTGCTCGCGGCGCTCGTCGTCGACCTCGCCAGGTCGGGCGAACCGGCAGCCGCCGTCGGACTGCTCGGGGTCGGTCTGTTCGCCCTCGCCGGGTCCGGCGTCCACGACCGGACCGGCCGGACGGCCTGGACCTACCGGACTGTCGGGGTGGCCCTCGCGCTGGCCGCCCTCCTGTTTCTGACGAGGCTCGACGGCCGGTTCGACCGGTTCGAGCCGACCGTCTCGGCCGTCCTCGTCGCGGTCGCGGCCGGGGCGGTCGTCGGCGCCGCGTGGCTCGTGTCGCACGACCAGTCGGGAGACGCCCGGTGGACAGTCGTCGGGACCGCTGCCATCGCAGCCGGAACAGTCGCCGCGACCGTCACACCCGGAACGCTCCCGAACTGGGCCGGCTTCGGCCTCGTCCACGCCACCTCCATCGCAGCGATCGGCGCGACCGGCCTCTACGGCTACCGGACCGGCGCCAAGCGGTTCGTCGACCTGGCCGCGGTCGCGGCGCTCGCCCAGACGCTGTCGTTCGTGGCCGCGACCGTCGTCGACTCGCTCTCGGGATCGGTCGCGCTCGTCGTCGCCGGGGTGGTCCTCATCGGCGCCGGAGTCGGGCTCGAACGGGGACGGCGGACGGTGCTCGCACGGCTCGGCGGGTA
>CAZUWC010000354.1:0-2648 GCA_964623935.1 uncultured Halobacteriales archaeon | reverse complement strand
ATGAGGCGACTCCTCCCGGGCGACGAGCGCCGGCCGTCCCTGTCGGTGCAACCGGTAGTATCGCATACGCGCCACTGTCCCGGCGGGTGTGTCAAGCTTTCGGCGTCCGAACTGGCGGAGCCCTGCGAATCCGGCGACGGGCCTCGCCGATCGGGTAGAAGTGACACAGACGTTACCGAACAATTTTGTGCTGGACGCCGAAGGGCGGGTATGGCCGACAGGGACCCGGTCAGGGACCTCGCCGACGACGAGGCCGACCTCTACGACGTCGCGACCTGGGAGGTGCGCACGCGCCTGGACAGGCTGGCGGCGGGCATCTACGGGCTGATCGTCCGGGCGGCCTGGACCATCGTCGTGCTGACCGCCCTCCTCATCCTGGTGGGCATCGGCGGGCTGTCGGCGGTCGTCGACCCCCAGGTGGGGGTGCTGACCGTCTTCTCCGCCATCCCCGCGTTCGGACTGGCGGCCTACGTCTACGTCAGCGACCCGACCAGCGCGGAACCGGTGCGGGTGCTCGGCGCGACGTTCCTGCTGGGCATCCTGACGGCGAGTTTCGCCGCCGTCGGCAACTCCGTGCTCCAGCCCCTCTTCGCGCCGCTGGGCTTTCTCGGCATGGCGGTCTTCTTCTTCGTGGTCGTCGGGCCCGTCGAGGAGTCCGTGAAACTGCTCGCGGTCCGGCTGTACGCCTACGGGAACGAGTCGTTCAACTCCGTCGTCGACGGCGCTGTCTACGGGGCGATGGCCGGACTGGGCTTTGCGACCGTCGAGAACTCCATCTTCATCGCCAGGGAGATGGGTGACGTCGCGATGGGCGCCAGCCTCGCCGCCCTCGTCGGCGCCGGGGGCGAGATCACCGCCGTCCGGGCGCTGGCCGGCCCCGGGCACGTCATCTACTCGGCCATCGCGGGCTACTACCTCGGGCTGGCGAAGTACAACACTGGCCAGCGGGGCCCCATCGTCGTCAAGGGATTGCTCGTCGCCGCGTTCGTCCACGCCACCTACAACACGACGGTCGGCATCGGCTCGGGGATCATCGCCGGCGTGCTCGACGTCCCGCCGCTCGTGGGCTTTCTGGGCTACGTGCTCGTCTACGACACCTTCTGGGGGCTGTACCTCCTCCGGAAGATCCGCCGCTACACGTCGATGTTCGACCGCCTCCAGGCGGCCGGTGGAGCGGCCGATCCCCCCGAGTTCGACCCGTGACGGGGACCGCTACGTCTCCAGGACCCGCTCGATACGCCCGGCCGGGTCGGGGACGTCGGCCTCCCCGAGGCCCGCCACGGCGTCCATGAAGGCGACGTGGTAGCTGGCCGGACCGCGGTAGGACCCGAAGTCGCCGTCGGCTGCGAGTTCGCCCGCCAGCCCGAACGCCACCGTGCCAAGCAGCCCGGCGCGCTCGGCGTCTCCCAGGGCGCCGACGAAGGCCGCCAGCGTCGCCCCGAGCATACACCCCGTGCCGACGATCTCGCCCAGCATCGGGTGACCCGCACGGACCTCGTAGGCGGCGTCGGCCGTCGCCACGACGTCGGTCTCGCCGGATGCGACGACCACCGTGTCGAACTCGCGGGCGCAGGCGAGGGCCGTCTCCGCGACCGCGGGGTAGTCCCCGACGGACTCGACGCCGCGGACCTCGGCCTCGCCCTCCGCGAGTGCGGTCACCTCGCCGTAGTTGCCCTTGACGATTGCGGGGTCGAGGTCGGTCGCGAACCGCCGGCCGACGCGGTCGCGCGTGGGTGTCGCGCCGGCGCCGACGGGATCGAGGACGACCGGCACGTCCGCCGCGGCGGCCGCCTCGCCGGCCGCGACCATCGTCTCCTCGGTCCCCGCGTCGAGCGTGCCGGTGTTGAGCAGGCAGGCCGCCGCCGTCCGGACCATGTCGGCGACCTCGCGGTCGTCCTGTGACATGACCGGGAGCGCCCCCCAGTGGCGGATCACCTGGGCCACGTCGTCGGTGGTGACGTCGTTCGTGAGCGCGTGGACCAGCGGTTCGGCGCCGGCAAGCGTCGCGAGTCCGTCCGCGAGGTCGAGCGTGGGCGTCGGGTGGGCCATACATCCGGTAGTCGGTACGGGGGCTTACGGCTTCGGGGCCGGCAGCGAGACCGACCCCGCGGACTGGGCGCGCTCGGCGTCCCAGAAGACGAGTTCGGTCACCGACCACTCGATGGGGTCGACCTCGCGGTCGGCGAGCCGCCGCGCCGCCTCCGGCGTCCCACCGCGGGCGACCGTCACGTGGGGGACGTAGTCCTCGCCCTCCATCCCCTCGACGGGGTCGAACGCCTCGAGGAGGCGCCGGTGCAGCGCCTCGAGTCCGGGGCTCTCGACGGCGAGATAGACGACTGGCGAGGGGCCGGTCACCGCGTCGGCGAAGTAATCGACGCCCGTCACCCGCGCTTCGACGGCCGGCGCGCCGGCCAGCGCCTCCCGGGCACGGGCCGACAGCCGGTGAAACGCCGCGCGGTCGCCACGGCCGAGGCGCTTGAGGACGAGCGTCTGCTCGTCGCGGGGGCGCGCGCGGGCTCCCGGGAGGTCACGGGCGAGGTCCGACGCCAGCGCCGACACCGCCCCGGGGAACGGGACGTTCAGGCTGTACACGTCTCCCGGGAGGCGCGAGCGGCGCAAAAGTTCGTCGCTCGTCCCCGCGACATTGA
>CAZUWC010000353.1:0-2653 GCA_964623935.1 uncultured Halobacteriales archaeon | reverse complement strand
TTTCGCCCCACCCAGGGCGCGAAATCGCTCACGAAGTTATAGCCGACAGTATCAGTCGTCGGCGTCGGTCCGGGCCCGCCGGCGCGTGGCCCGCTCGACGAACTCCTCGGGGAGGTCGTCGATCTCGCCGGCCTGGACCGCCCAGAGGTTGGCATAGAGTCCGTCGGCCGCGAGCAACTCCTCGTGGCTGCCCCGCTCGACGACGCGGCCATCCTCGACGACAACGATCTCGTCGGCGTCCTTGACCGTCGAGAGGCGGTGGGCGATGACCAGCGTCGTCCGATCCGCGGTGAGCCGGTCCAGCGACCGCTGGATGAGCATCTCCGTCTCCGTGTCCACGTCGGAGGTGGCCTCGTCGAGGACGAGAATCTCGGGGTCCCGGAGGATGGCCCGTGCGATGGCCAGCCGCTGGCGCTGGCCCCCCGAGAGCTTCACGCCGCGTTCGCCGACCATCGTGTCGTATCCCTCGGGGAGGTTCCGGACGAACTCGTGGGCCTCGGCGGCCTTCGCCGCCTCGCGGATGGCCTCGTCGTCGGCGTCGGGCAGCCCGTAGGCGACGTTGTCCCGCACGGTCCCATAGAAGAGGAACGTCTCCTGGCTGACGTAGCCGACCGACTCCCGGAGGCTCGACACCGTCACGTCCCGGACGTCGGTCCCGTCGACCCTGACGGCGCCCTCGTCGACCTCGTAGAGGCGCAACAGGAGTTTGACCGCGGTGGACTTGCCCGCACCCGTCGGCCCCACCAGCGCCAGCGTCTCGCCGCCCTCCACCTCGAGGTTCACGTCCGCCAAAACGGAGTCGTCGTCGTAGCTGAAGGAGACGTCGTCGTACTCGACGCGTCCGTCCGTGACCACCAGTTCCCCGGCCTCGCTCTCGGCGATGCGGTTGGGCGTCTCCATCAGCCCGAACACGCGCTCGGCGGAGGCGTGGGCCCGCTGGTACATGTTGATGATCTGCCCGAACTGGGCCATCGGCCAGATGAACCGCTGGGTGTAGAAGATGAAGGCGACGAACGTCCCCTCGGTGACACGGCCCTCCAACACCCAGAGGCCGCCGACGACGAACGTGACGACGAAGCCCAGTCCCGAGAGGAGTCGCAGCCCCGGAAAGAAGGTGATGCGGGTGCGGATGGCGTCCCAGTTGGCGTCGTAGTACTCCCGCGAGACGTCCTCGACGCGCTCGGACTCGTAGGGTTCGGTGGTACTGGTCTTGATCACCTGGATGCCACCGAGGTTGTTCTCCAGCCGGGAGTTGAGCGTGCCCACCGACGAGCGGACGGCGGCGTACTTGGGCTGGATGATCTCGATGAACTTCCTGGTGAAGATGGCGATCAGGGGCACCGGCAGGAGGGCGATCAGGGCGAGTTGCCAGTTCAACAGCAGGAGGATGCCGGCGATGCCCAGCACCATCACGACGAGTCGCGAGGCGGAGTTGACGCCGTCGTTGAGGAACCGCTCTAACCTGTTGACGTCGTTCGAGAGCACCGACATCAGTTCCCCGGTCTGCTTGTCGGTGAAGTAGTCCATGTTCAGGTGCTGCATCTTGTCGTAGGTGTCGGTTCGGATGCGGTGCTGGACGCCCTGGGCGAAGCGGTTCCACCCCCAGTTGCGGGTGTAGTGGAACGCCGCGGCGAAGGCGAACGCGCCCGCGATGAGGCCCGCGGTGTACCACAACTGGGTCGTCGTCTCGGTGGGGAGCCAGGCCTCGGGGACCAGCCAGAGCCGAAAGCCCATCTCGGGGTTGAAGATGGCGTCGATGGCCACCGCGAGCAGGAGTGGCGGCAGCAAATCGAGCATCCGCGAGAGGACGCTGCTGACGAGGCCGACTGCGAAGTAGCCCGCGTGGTCGCGGCCGTACTCGGCAAAGAGGCGGACCATCGGCCGGTCGACGCGCTCGCGCTCGTCCTCGAAGGACTCCTCCTCGGGGCCAGCCTCGATATTCACACCATTGCAAGGGTCTCCGGCGGCAAAAACTGCTCGGCTACGCGACGGCGTCGGGGACCTCGACGCGGTCACCGGGGTCGATACCCGTCGCGTTCGTGTACCCCCGGGGCACCTCCAGGACGTACTTCCCGCGGCCGGTGTACGTCTCGGAGTCCTCCCCGGGGTCGGGCGCCGAGGCGTGGTGGACGGTCGTGACCGTCCCCTCGGCGTCGACGAACACGATGTCGATGTCGAAGGACATGTTCCGCATGTGGTAGGTGTAGGCCCCCTCCCGCGGGTGGACGAACAGCATGCCCGAGCCGTTGGCCAGCGAGTCGGTGCGCATCAGGCCGATCCGGCGTTTCTCCTGCGTGTCGGCGACCCGGACGTCGACGGTCGCCACCCGCGTGTCGTTCTGGTCGGAGACGGTCACGGTCGTCGTCTCGTAGTCGTCCGTGTCGACGAGCGCGAGGGGCGGGAAGGCGAGCACGACTGCGACCACCAGGGCCGCCAGCAGCGTCGCCCCGAACACCACACCCTTGCGGGCGTCCATACGCGGTGGTCGGACGAGGCCGTGGTAAGCGTTCCGACCCAGAAGGATTATTCCTCCGCCGGTCCTGCTGCCGGTGGGGTTCGTGGTCTAGCTGGTCATGACGCGGCCTTTACAAGGCCGAGGCCGGCGGTTCGAACCCGCCCGAACCCATAATTCGGCAATCACTCTTAGAGGACG
>CAZUWC010000352.1:0-2653 GCA_964623935.1 uncultured Halobacteriales archaeon | reverse complement strand
CGGTCTTGGCCTCGACGTGCATCGCCATGCCGATCCGCTCGCCGGCGAAGGGCTGGTCGGCCTCGAAACGCTCGCGCAACGCCGCGAGGATGGGCATGTGCTGGCGGGCCCAGTCCATCTTCCGGCGGCCGGACTCCCGCGCCGCCGCCGGGTCGTCCAGTCGCTCGCTGACAGGCGCAGTCATGTCCGAACCGACGGGAACGGCGGGGAAAACGCTACCGAAGCGAAACGGTTAGTCAGGTCGTTCACGCCGTTCGCCCGGAAGCTGAAACGTCCTCAGAATGAACTATACGATTTATTACTGTTTCTCCTCGTTCAATCTACTTCCTCTCGGCGCGCTCGAAGAGGGCCTCGGCGCGCTCCGTCGCCTCCTCGTGGACGGCGGCCTCGTCGATGGTCAACAATTCGCGGTCGCGCATGAGGACCTCCCCGTCACAGACCGTGTGGCGGACGTCGCTGCCCTTGGCAGCGTAGACGAGGTGGCTCACGAGGTCGTGGGGCGGCGTCAGGTGGGGCGCCTCGAGGTCGAGTACAGCGAGGTCGGCGTTCGCGCCCGCCTCGACCCGGCCGCTCGCAAAGCCCAGCGTGGCGGCACTGCCCGTCGTGGCCAGTTCGACGGCCGTGGCGGCGTCGACGGCGCTCGCATTCCCGGCGGCGAGTTTGCCGACCATAGCGGCGTCGCGCATCTCGTCGAACATGTCGAGGTCGTTGTTCGAGGCCGGGCCGTCCGTGCCCAGGCCGACGGTCACCCCGGCGTCGCGCATCGACTGGACCGGCGCCATCCCGCTGGCGAGTTTCATGTTCGCCGCCGGGCAGTGGGCGACCGCCGTGTCGCGCTCGGCCAGGAGGCCGACCTCGGCCTCGTCGACGTGGACGCCGTGGGCGACGTACGTCTCCGGGCCGAGCAGGTCGAAGTCGTCGGCCCAGACCAGGGGCCACTCGCCGTGTGCCTCGAGGATGGGGTCGACCTCCCCCTCGGTCTCGTTGGCGTGGGCGTGGACCGGGATCCCGTCCGCGCGGGCCTCGGGCAGGTACTCCCGGAAGTACGCCTCGTCGACTGTCGTCAGACTGTGGGGGCAGAACATCGTCCGCACGCGGCCGTCGGCCCGGCCGTCGTACTCGCGGGCGAACGCGAGGCCCGCCTCGAAGTCCTTTCGGGCCTCGCTTTCGTCCTTGCCGACCGAGAGACACCCCCGTCCGAGCCGGGCGCGGATGCCGGTCTCGGCGACCACGTCGGCGACCTCGGGCATCATGAAGTACATGTCGCCGAAGGCGGTCGTCCCCGACCGGATCATCTCGGCGACGCCGAGGCGGGTGCCCGCGGCGACGTCGTCGGCTTCGAGTTCGGCCTCGACGGGCCAGATGTCCTCCCGGAGCCAGGCGTCGAGGGGCTTGTCGTCGGCGGCGCCCCGGAACAGCGTCATCGCGATGTGGGTGTGTGCGTTGACCAGCCCCGGGATGACCAGCCCGCCCGCGGCGTCGAGTTCGTCGTCCGCGTCCCGTGCGGGGCCGCCATCGCGGGGTGTGACGGCGTCGACGGTTCCGGCGTCCTGGTCGACCAGTACGTCCGCCTCCTCGACCGACAGGTCCGGCATGAGGACACGTCCGCCGGTCACGACTAGCGTTCCCATTGTGGGTCACCCGATGCCAGTGACAACCCACGGGCCGGTAATATACGTACCGGGAGCGATCAGTCGGGACGGACGAGTTGGCCGTCGCGCTCGGCCACGAGCCCGCGGTCGATGGCGAGGTCGATGACCTCCGCACACTCGTGTTCGGCCAGTTCGTAGGCGTTCGCGGCGACTCTCTCGAATCCCTCCCGGTCGACCGGGAACTCCCGGTTCTGGAGCAACCGCATCACCTTGTTGTACTCCAGGGCTGACACCGTCGTCCGTGCCTCCTCCGACTCGCCGCCGTCGCCGGCCTCCGCTTCGGACTCGGCTTCGTCTCCTGTGTCGGTGCTCTCTGTCCCGTCCGAGTCGGTCTCGCCGCTCCCGCCGTCGTCGCCCGTCTCGTGTCTGACTCGCACGGTTTCCTGGTCTTCGCGTCCCTCGCTTTCGTCCGCGTCTGCATCGTCCCCGCTCTCGGCCAGTGGGTCCGACGACCCCGCCTCGTCACCCTCGGCTAGGGGCTCTTCGTCTATGTCCACGAGGTTCGCCTCGACGTCCGCCAGTGGCGTCTCGTCCTCGTCCCCGCCCCCGTCCGCATCAGCGGATTCGGCCGCCTCCCCGGACTCGGCGGCCTCGGCTGCTTTCTCGATCGGATCGACCGATTCCGTGGCGTCACCGCCGACATCGGTACCGCCCTCAGCCTCGTCGGCACCGGTCGCGCCGGCGGTGGCGGCGTCTCCGCCTCCTCGCCGTTCGCGTGCAGGGCGGGCGTCGAGTGTCGCCCCATCTTCGCCGGCAGCTTCGACGACCGGTGAGAGCAGGCGTTCGAGTTTGCCGTGGCAAGACTGGCACAGCGTCGCCGTCGTCGCCTCGTCGGTGTCGCGCAACTCGACCGGGACGACCCGGTAGTCACGGAGGGTCTCGTCCAGCGCCGTCCCGCAGAAGTAACACGAGGCCAGGTGGTCCATGCCTGGAGGGACTCCCCGTCCGGGCAAAAATGCCACGGCCGCTCTCTCGGAACTGCTGTCTGTAATTCCGTCGCG
>CAZUWC010000351.1:0-2661 GCA_964623935.1 uncultured Halobacteriales archaeon | reverse complement strand
CAGCGGGACCAGGTCCGTCCCGCCGCCCAGATCATCCTCCAGTCGCCGTGCGTAGTCCAGCGACTGCAACACGTCGTCGGCACCCCACAGCAGCAACGTCTCCGCCCGGACGGCGCCGTAGTCGAGCTCGGTCGTGTGGCTGGTGTTGGTCGCGATGGCGTCGCGCACGAGCGAGACGCGGGCCTGGGCGGGCTGCCAGGGCGCGCGCATCCCCGCACAGAAGGCCGCGTGGTCGTCGGGGTCGCCGTACAGGCCCGAGTCGAAGACGAACGACAGTTTCTCCTCTAAGGTCTCGTCGTCGGCCAGTTCCTCGGCCATCCCCGGGAGCCCGAGCCCGTGGATGAACTCCACCGGCCAGGAGTCGTAGCAGGCGGCATTCGAGAGCACGAGCCGTGCCACCCGGTCGGGCTGGTTGGCAGCGAGCCTGAGTGCGGTCCCGCCGCCGATGTCGTGGGCCACCACCGACGCCGTCTCTGCGCCGAGGTGGTCGAGTAGCGCGTCGACCATCGCCTCCTGGGCCCGGATCGAGCGGTCGAAGCCGTCGGCCATCGCGGAGTTGCCGTACCCCAGGAGGTCCGGCGCGACGACGTGGCGGTCGGCCGCGAGCGCCGGCGCGACCGGGCGCCAGAGGTACGACCACGTCGGGATACCGTGCAGGAAGAGAACCGGCGGCCCGTCGTTGTCCGCCCCGTCCTCGTAGTAGGCGACAGAGCGGTCGTGGCCGTCGACCGCGAGTGTGGCCGTCGTCTGCCGGTCGGTCCACTCCTCGTGGGTCAGCGTCACCGGCGGTCACCGCCTGTCGGGTGGAGCAGTCGCCGTGTCGGGACTCGTCGGCGGTCGGGTGTCGTCCGGACCATGCCACGCTGTCACGTAGTGGCCGGGCAAAACAGTACCGGTCGCCCGCACGGCACCGTTCATCCGACGCCGGCACTCGTCACAGCGTCTCGGTCACTCCAGCGGTTCGACGAACTCGACGACGTGGCCGTCGGGGTCCTCGACGAACGCGGTGCGGGCGCCGGCCTCGGGCTGGTCGGCCGGTTCCTGGACGACGCCGTGGTGGTCGACCGCCTCGAAGGTCTCGTCGACGCTCTCGACCACGACGGCGAAGTGGTCCCAGGCGGTGCCGGCCTCGAAGTCGTCCTCGCCGTCGGTGTCGGACAGCTGGAGCTCGAACCCGTTCGAGTCGGCGACGTAGAGGTTGCGCGTGTCGCCGGCGGTGAACTCCCAGGAGCGCTCGAAGCCGAGGTTCTCCTCGTACCACTCCGCGATGCGGTCGGCGTCCGAGACGTTCAGACAGACGTGGATGGCGTCCATACCCGGCCGGTGGTGGGGTCCGGTCTTAAACGCACCCATCGAAATCCGGGCCGTTTACCCGCCGGCACGCGTACCGGCGGCCATGCCAGTCCCGCGCAGCGAGTTCGAGGACCTCCGGCCGCTCTCCTTTCGCGACCCCGAAGAGGTCCTCGATCCGGACGAACTGTACACGGTCTACGAGATCGCGCGCCTGCTCCAGGGGCTCGACCCCGCCGCACAGCTCGACGTCGGGACGGAGGACGTCCTGCTGGACTGGGCCATCCCGTGGATGATGCAAAACGCCGAGTCGTTCGTCTTCGCCGAACCGCGTAGCGAGGCGGAACCGGGCCACTACGGTCTCAAGCCATGAGGGTGCTGGTGGCGGGTGCGGACCCGGTCGACGCCGGGAAGACCACCTTCGCGGCCGGGCTGGTCGCCCACACCGGTGCCGTGGGGTTCAAACCCCGCGCCGGCAACGACTACTGGTTCCACCACGACGACGTCCGCGGGGCGCTGGCGGCGGGCAGCCTGTACGGCGGGGACGCCGCGACGCTGGCGGCCGCGAGTCCGGGGACGCTCGCACCCGAGGACTTAAACGCCGTCCACCGGCTGTGGCGGCCCGCGCCCGGCCCCGAACGGGGACTGCTGGGCCAGGAGGACCGGGAGTTCCTCGTCGACCGCGTCGGCGACCGCTTCGTCGTCAACGACACGGTCGAGTTGCCCGACCCGGTCCGGGAGGCGCTCCCGCTGGCCGACGCCACGGCCGTCGCCTCGACCGAGGCGTTGAACGAGGTGATGGAGTCACTCCACCTCCCGGCGCTGGCGGCACTCGGGGACGCCGTCGCGGGGGCCGACCGCGCAGTCGTGGAGTCTTACGGCGACATCGCGCGGCCGCTGCAGTCGTTCGAGCCCGACGCGGTGGCGGTCGTCGAACCCCGCGCGGCGCGGGTCTACGAGGGTGGGCGCTTCGTCCGGGCCTGCGAGGTTGCCACGCGGAGCCCCCACGAGGGGCAACTGGAGGAACGCGTCGGCTCAGTGGCGGAACTGGTCGACCCGGTGGCACGGGCCGAGTTGCCGCCGCTGGGGGACGACCAGCGCGGGGACCCGCCGACTGCGGCCGACGCCTACGAGGACGCCATCGCGCGAGTCCTCGACGTCGCGGAGTAGCGTCTACCCCGCCACGCGCCGCCCCAGCAGGTCGAGCTGGTGTGTCAGGTATGTCAGCTCGCCCGCCTCGACCTGCCGGCGGCGCGTCGACAGCCACGCCGCGAGTCGCTCGTCGTCGAGGTCCGGACGGTGGTCCAGTTCCCCGAGCGCCGACTCGACGGTGTCGAGCACGAACCGCAGGAAGTACGCCTCGTCGCCGGG
>CAZUWC010000350.1:0-2673 GCA_964623935.1 uncultured Halobacteriales archaeon | reverse complement strand
TCCCGGCGCCGGTGACGACGCGGGTCGTACAGATGGAACCGGGGCCGATGCCGACCTTGATGCCGTCGGCGAAGTCCACGAGGTCCCGGGCCGCCTCGCGGGTGCCGACGTTGCCGACCACGACGTCGGCCGCGGTTTCCGCCGAGATATCGCGGGCGCTCTCGATGACGTTGCGGTTGTGGGCGTGGGCACAGTCGATGAAGAGCACGTCCGCGCCGGCCTCGTCGGCGGCCCGCGCGCGGTCGGTCTCGAAGGGCCCGACTGCCACGCCGATCCGGAGGTGCCCGTCCTCGTCGCGGGCGGCGTTGTCGTACTCCCGGCGTTCGAGGATGCCGGCCATCGTGACGAGCCCGACCAGCCTGTTTTCGTCGTCGACGATGGGGACCCGCTCAATCTTGTGCTCGTACATCAGTTCGAGGGCCTCGCGAGGAGTGACGTCCTCGCCCGCGGTGATGACCTCGTCGGTCATCGCCTCGCTGACGGCGTCGGATTCGCCGACCTCCAGGTAGGGACGGATGTCCGTCCCCGAGATGATGCCCAGCACCTCGTCGGTTTCGTCGACGACGGGTGCGCCCGAGACCCCCTCGCGGCTCATCATCTCGTCGACCTCGCGGACCGTCTGGTCGGGCGCTGCGGTCACGACGTCCCGGATGACGAGTTCGTCCGCGCGCTTGACGCGCTCGACCTCGGTGACCATCTCGTCGACGGTCATGTTGCGGTGGAGCACGCCCAGCCCCCCCTGCCGGGCCATCTCGATGGCCAGTTCGCTCTCGGTGACGGTGTCCATCGCCGCCGAGAGGACGGGAATCCCCAGCGTGACCGACCGCGAAACCCGCGTCGTCGTGTCGGCCTCGTCCGGTTCGACGCTGCTCTCCTTGGGCCTGAGCAGGACGTCGTCGAACGTCAGCGCCTCCGGAACGCGAAGTTTCTCGGAGAAGGGTTCGTCGTTCGCCATGTAAACCGTCTGCGGGGACGACCCAAAAGGGTTGCGAGACAACCGACCGCGCCCCTTTGGGTCGGCCCAGTCCGTGCCATCTCGTCACGTGGGGACCCGCCTCTCGCAAGCCTTTTGCGCCGACCGCCAAAGGCACACACATGCACTCCGCGCGCCCCACCCACGCGGATCGCTTCCGGACGAGCGGTGCGGCCGGCACCGCGAACACACTCGCTGGGCGCGCCTTCCGTTTCGCGACCGTCGCTTCCTGGCGAGACGAGGACGCCGGTACCGCAGGCGCGCGGTCGAGATGACGCTCGCAGGCCACCCGTACGCGGAGGCGATAGAGCGACGCGTCGGGGACGGGACGACGTTGCTCGCGGTGGTGATGGGGCTCCCACTCGTGGACGGCATCTTCCCGGCGCTCGTCCTCGCCGGGGCGCTCGACACCGTCGCGGGCGTCCTCGAAGTGGGCCTGCTCGTGTTCGGCGGCTCCGCGACCGTCGCGGTCGTCCTCGCGGAACTGGAAGGGACTCCCCGTCAGGGCGTCCGGACGGTCCTCGCGGTGGGCGTCCCGGTGATGGCCGTGGCGGTCCTGGAGGCGGCGCTGGCGCCCACCATCGCCGGCGTGTTGAACCTGGTCGTCTTCGAGCGCTTCGCCGCCGTGGTCATCCTCGCCGTCGCGGCCAAGACCGCCAGCGCCCGGGTCGGGGACTACCTCCCGCGGCCGGCGGTGGTCGTCGGCCTCGGACTTGTCGCAAGCGTCGACCCGACCGGCGCGCGGCTGATCGTGGACGTCGATCCGGCGTTGCTGGGCGGAGCCCTGGCTGCGGCGGGGGTGGGCGTGGGGTTCGCCGCCGCCGTCGCGCTCGGGGCTCCCTGGCTCCGGGACGCGGTGGACCTCGACCGCTTCCGTTTCGGCAGTGCGGTCGCGCTCGGCGTGCTCGCGCTGTCGGTCCTGCCCGTCGACATCGTCCCCGAGGGCGCACCCATCGCGCTGGCCGTGCTGGGGGTGACGGCTCTGCTGGCCTTCGACCCCGGGAGAGCGCGCGAGCGGATCGGTGCCGAGGACGACGAGGCAAGTGACCCGGCCACCGGAGCGGCCACAGTCGCCGACGGTGACGGAGCCGAGGGAGCGGCCAGCCTCGAAGACGACGGGTCCGGCGGGGAGGGCGTGACGACTATCGAGGAGGGCTACGACATCGAGCGCGTGCCCTGGCTGTGAACACCGAACTATTAGGGTCGTGGCCGCCGGACGTGGACGCATGACGGAGAACCGCGTCGTGCAGGGCCGGATGGTCACACCCGTGCGCCTGGCGGAACTCATCGAAGGGGAGTCGGTGATGGACGCCGAACCAATCGCGGACGCCGACCGTGGGTGCCCGGAGTGTGGCGGGGACGTCCTGACAGTCGGGTACATGCCCTCGGCCATGGAGTTCGTCACCGGCTGGAAGTGCCAGGACTGTGACTGGAGCGAGACCGACCGGGAGTGACCGCCCGCGACCGGCTAACCGAAATCCCTTTAGGCGGATTCGACCAACGGACGAGTGCGGGCTCGTGGCCTAGTCCGGGAAGGCGGCTGACTCCAGAGGCTACGGCGCCAGGGACGACACTCCAGCTGATATACTGAGCGGCCGGCTGATCACCGGCCGCGCTGATGACCCTCTGGAGGTCCGAGGCGCATACCGGAGATATCAGCCGATCGGGGGTTCAAATCCCTCCGAGCCCATGTTCTCGCG
>CAZUWC010000349.1:0-2686 GCA_964623935.1 uncultured Halobacteriales archaeon | reverse complement strand
CGACCGCGTCACGTCGTGCGGTCGATCCGGTAACGGCTTACAGCAATCACTATCACCCGCCGAGCTGGCTGACTGTCTCGGTGATTTGCTCGACCTGCTCGGCCTGGTCCTGGTTGGCGGAGGCGACGGTCTCGACTTCCTCGCAGACCTGGTCGGCCTGGTCGACGGCCTCGTCGAGCATGCTGGCGATTTCCTCGGTGGTCGCGGCCTGGTCGTCGGTCGCGTCCGAGACCTGCTCGATCCCTTCGGCGGTCCGCTCGACCGCCTCGACGATCTCCCGGAGCGATTCGGTGGCCGACCCCACCTGGTCGAGGCCGCGCGTGACCCGTTCGTTGGTCTCCTGGAGGTTCTCGACGGTCTCCTGTGTGTCTTCCTTGACCCCCTGGACCAGGTCCTCGATCTCGCCGGCCCGGGACTGGGACTCCTCGGCCAGCGACTTGACCTCGTCGGCGACGACCGCGAACCCCTCGCCCTCCTCGCCGGCGCGTGCGGCCTCGATGGAGGCGTTGAGCGCGAGCATATTCGTCTGTTCGGCGATATCGTGGATCACCTCGACGACTTCGTCGATCTCCTCGACACGTTCCCGCAGCGACTCGACGTCGTCGGCGACCTTCTCGGCCGAGTCCGCGATGTCGGACATCACCGCCTGTGTCTCGTGGGCGGTGTCCTGGACCTCCTTGGCGAGGTCGTCGGCCTCGCCGGCGGTCTCGGCGACCTCGTTGGAGGTGGAGGCGATCTCCTCGACGGTGGCGCTGAGCTGGCTGACCTCGTCGCCGACCGTCCCGATGGTCTCGGCCTGCTGGTTGGCGGTCCGTGTGATCTGGCGGCTGCTGTCGGCGACGTCCTCGACGGTCGACTGGAGGTTGTCGGCGTCGTCGGCGACGTCCGCGACGATCCGTTCGAGGCGCTGGGCCATCTCGTTGAGCGAGTCGACCACAACCAGCAGGTCGTCGTCGATGTAGTCGGTCTCGTCGACGGAGACGCGCGCCGAGAGGTTCCCGCGCTGGATCTCGGTCATCGTCTCCTGCAGGGCGCCGACCAGCCCCTGGAGTTGCTCCTGGCGGCGTGCGTCCTCGGTGCGATCCCAGATCATCTCCACCACGCCGACGAACTCGCCGTCGTCGTACAGCGGCGCGGCGCTGAAGGAGATGTGGCGGTCCTCGCCGAAGGCGTCCTTCATGACGCTCTGGTCGGCATAGAGGGTGTAGTCGACACCGTCGACGCGCGGGACGCCGAACTCCCGGTCGGCGTTCTCCGGCGCCTCGCAGACTTTCTCGGCAAGCGTCATCGACCGGCGGCCGTCGTGGTAGAAGGCCGGCCCGATGACGCCGTGCTCCTCGTCCTTTCGCTTGGCCTCGGCGGCCGTGTCACCCGTCAGCCGCTGGACCGATTTGTTCCAGTGCAACAGGTTCCCCTCCGCGTCGGTGACGAACAGCGGCGTGTCGATGTGGTCGAGGATGTCGTGGTAGTCGAACGGGTCTGCCGACCCCGAAGCCTCCTCGATAACCCTGCCCTCGTCGACGTCTGTGCCCGACTGGGATTCCGTGCGCCCGGGGCCGTAGTCCCCGGACGACCGGTCGCTGCGTGCCATTGTTCCGATTGGAGGTGTTGACGGACATAAAATTGATTGCCCAGTTTTACTGAATGATAACGAAAAATCAGTGGAAATGGCTATTCAGATGTTATATATTCCAGTACCGACGACGGTCGCGGCAATCGCCGCCACTCGCAGGCGGACCGTTCGCCCGACTGTGCCGACGGCCTCAAATCCCGCCAGCACCTGGACGGGACATGCACCGCGAGGCAGCGGCGACGCTCCGCGAGGACGACGCGCTGGGACCGGTCGTCGAACGCCACGGCCCACTGGCACTCGACCCGAGCGACGACCTCTACCGGCGACTCGTCGTCTCGATTCTCCGCCAGCAGGTGTCGATGGCCTCCGCGGCGGCGACCCGCGAGCGCCTGTTCGACGCCGTCGAGGTGACCCCCGAGGGAGTTCTCGCCGCCGACGAGGCGACACTCCGCGACGCCGGGCTCTCGCGGGGGAAGACACGCTACGTCCGTGCCGCCGCCGAGACGTTCCAGGCGGAGGGCTACGACAAGGCGTACTTCGCCGATATGACCGACGAGGAGGTCGTCGCGACGCTGACCTCGATTACCGGCGTCGGGCCGTGGACGGCGCGGATGCAACTCCTCTTTACGTTCGGCCGGCCGGACGTCTTCCCCGTCGGCGACCTCGGCGTCCGGAAGGGCATGCGGACGCTGTTCGGCGAGGACATGGACCGCGAGGGGATGGTCGCCGAGGCCGAGCGGTGGCGTTCCTACCGGAGTTACGCCTCGCTGTACCTCTGGCGCGTCGAGGAGGACATCGCCGAGAGCGTCGCCGAAGTGACCGATACACCCGGACACGAATAGCCTATACCGGTGGACGTAACGTTTGATACTTCTCAGCCCTTCCTTGTCCCGGGCTGAATATATCATTGCTTACGTCCACCGGTATAACACGCCGATTGTGGATTCGCAAGCACCAAGGTTTCTCTCGGCCGGTCAGTCGATGGAACTGTTGGCTGGAGTGTGTCCGGGTGTAGAGGGGTGACCGCGACGCACCCGACCGTTTAGGTCACAGCGCCTCCAAGCGCCGGACGAACCACCAGGGTGGCTGTCACGCATGGCCCGCTACGCAACG
>CAZUWC010000348.1:0-2694 GCA_964623935.1 uncultured Halobacteriales archaeon | reverse complement strand
ATCTTCGACCTCCCGGAGAAGGGCCGGATCGCGGAGGGCGCCCACGCCGATCTGGTGCTCGTCGACCCCGGCCAGACCCGCACCATCCGCGGCGCGGACCTCCACACGAAGGCAGACTGGACGCCCTTCGAGGGCCGCCCGGGCGTGTTCCCCGAACTCACGCTGGTCCGTGGGGAGGTCGTCTACGAGCGCGACGGGGACGAGGAGACGTTCGGCGAGACGGTCGGCGAGAACGTTCGCGCCACGAAGGACGGGGACACCGACCCGGACCGATGAGTTAACCCCTATAAGTCCGCCCCCGCAACTGCGGGCATGGCGACGGTCGAACTAGAGGGGGTAATCAAACGTTTCAGTAACGTGACGGCACTGTCCGGGATCGACCTGGCCGTCGAGGACGGCGAAATCTTCGGCTTCCTCGGCCCCAACGGCGCCGGGAAATCGACGACGATCAACGTGGTGCTCGACTTCGTGCGCCCGGACGCGGGGTCGGTGGAGGTCCTGGGACACGACGCCCGCGAGGAGAGCGTGGCGATCCGGTCCCGGACGGGGGTGCTCCCGGAGGGCTTTGCCGTGTACGACCGGCTCACCGCCCGCGAGCACGTGGCCTTCGCGATCGACTCGAAGGAGGCCGACACCGACCCCGACGCGGTGCTCCAGCGGGTCGGGCTCGGCGACGCCGTCGACCGGAAGGCGGGTGGGTTCTCGACCGGCATGGAACAGCGCCTCGCGCTGGCGATCGCGCTCGTGGGCGAACCGGACCTGCTGATCCTCGACGAACCCTCCTCCGGGCTCGACCCCAACGGCGCCCGCGAGTTCCGGGAGATCATCCGCGAGGAACGCGACCGCGGCGCGACAGTCTTTTTTTCCAGTCACATCCTCGGCCAGGTCGAGGCCGTCTGTGACCGGGTGGGCATCCTCCGGGACGGCGAGGTGGTCGCCGTCGACAGCATCGAGGGGCTGCGCGAGGCCGTCGGCACCGAGTCGAAACTCGTCGTCGAGACAGACGGCGTCTCCGACGGGGCTGCCGACGCGGTGGCGGCGCTGGACGGCGTCTCGGACGTGACCGTCGACGGCACACAAGTCCAGGTCTCCTGTACCGACGACGCCAAGACGGGAGTGCTGGCGACCCTCGAGGAGGAGGGCGTCGGGGTCTCGGACTTCTCGACGGAGGAGACGTCCCTGGAGTCGCTTTTCGCCCACTACACGGGGGGCGGCGCATGAGCTGGCAGGCCGTCGCCGAGAAGGACTTCCGGGACGCGATCCGGTCGCGACTGTTGCTCGTGCTGACTGTGCTGTTCGTCCTCTTCGCGGGTGGGGCGGCCTACTTCGCCGCCCAGATCCGCCCGCCGGCGCAGGTCCAGTTCGGCGGTGAACTGACGACGCTGGCGCTGATCGGCGGGCTCACCGGCCCGGTGTCGATCTTCATCCCGATCGTGGCCATCGCAGCGGCCTACCGCTCTGTCGCCGGCGAACGCCAGAGCGGGAGTCTCAAGCTCCTCCTGTCGCTGCCCAACAGCCGTGTGGACGTCGTCGTCGGCAAGTTCCTCGGGCGTGCGGGCGTCGTCTCCGTGGCGCTGCTGGTCGGCTTTACCGTCGGGCTGTTCGTCGTGGCCACCCAGGCCGCGGAGTTCTCCGCGCTGGAGTATCTCGTGTTCGTGCTCGTCTCGCTGTTGCTCGCGTACGTGTTCGTCAGCGTCGCCGTCGGCGTCTCCGCGTTCACGACCTCGACCTCCCGGGCCGCCTACGGCGCCTTCGGGGTCTTCCTCGTCTTCCAGTTCCTCTGGCGGGTGCTCGTCTCGGGATTCGTCTACGTCGCCAACGGGTTCGGGTTCCCGGGTCCCGAGGAGTCGTTCCCTGACTGGCTCCGGACCGCCGCGGAGTTTCTGACCATCATCGACCCGACGGCGGCCTACCAGCAGGGCGTCCTCTGGGTCATTCGTCGTCTCGCCGAAGAGGGCGGCCAGCAGGCCCAGGGAGCAGCCACGCAGGGCCCCGTCTACGTCCAGGAGTGGTTCGGGTTCGTCGTCCTGCTGTACTGGATCGCAATGCCGCTGCTGCTCGGGTACTGGCGGTTCGAACGCGTCGACCTCTGATACTGACCGCTTTCGTTCAGATCCGGAAAAGGCTTACAGCAATCACTATGACCTACGACTCCTCGCCGGCCTCGAACCGGTGGCCACACTCCGGACAGGTCACCTCGTCGTGACGGATGGCGGCGCTGTGCTGGCGGACCTCCTTCATCACCTCGGTGACCCGCTCCTCGGCGGCGAGTTCCTCCTCGACGGAGAGGTCGACGCCCTCGACCTCCAGCAGGAACTTCGCGACTTCGGTGGCCTCGTACATCACGTCGTCGAGTTCCTCGGCGGTGAAGAAATCCGACATCGCGCCATAGAGGAAGGTCGCCCCCGCGGTGCGGACCTTCTCCTCGAATGAGGCACGGGCCTGGTTGACCGCCTGCGGCGAGTAGGTGTCGGTCATGAAGGGGACGAGTTCGGGCAGGTGCTCGCCGATCTTCGTCATCTCGACGCCCGTCTCGGTCCGGAAATCGGCACACAGGCGGGCGATGGCCCACTCCCGGGCGGTGATGTAGGTCCGCTCGCGGAGGAACTCGTTGGCCCGCTCGTAGGTGCTCTCCTCGATCTTCGTGAACCGGTCGTAGGTGCGCACGTCCTCGGGAACCCCCGGGTCGGCGTC